>JAFAKI010000218.1 GCA_019235595.1 Mucilaginibacter sp.
TTGATAATGGCATGATCGAATACGAATATGATCATGTTTTTATTGGAACAACCGACAGGGAGCCTCAGCCCAATCCGTTTGAAGTCGCATCGTACGCGTACTTGTCTGCTGGCGCGATCTCGAAGACCTTAAAAGAAACCCCAGGGCAATTTACCGAATGGTTTAAAATAAGTTTCAGCAAGGTGCTGGAATATTATCATCAAACGCAAAAAAAATGATCAGGATCATTTCTTACGCAGTTATTACAATAGTGTCGTTCACGGGGATGGAAGGTGTCGCCTGGCTCGCTCATAAATACCTGATGCACGGTTTTCTGTGGGCGCTGCACAGGGACCATCACAAGAAAGAGCAATATGGATTTTTTGAGCACAACGATTTTTCTTCCTGATCTTCGCAACGCCCGGTATAACTTGTCTTCTAGTCGGGATTTATGCTACTGCGACCTTTTTCCTATACGTCGGTGTCGGCATAACCTTGTATGGCTTATGCTATTTCCTTGTACATGATGTTTTTATCCATCGGCGCCTGAAAATACTCAAGAATGGCAATAACCGCTACCTGCGGGGCATTCGCCGCGCGCACAAAATGCACCATAAACATTTGGGAAAAGAAGACGGCGAGTGCTTCGGTATGTTATGGGTGCCTCTTAAATATTTTAAGGAATCCTAGCTCTAAAACTTATGGTCAAATACAGCTATATGATGATCGATTTAGGCAGTATAATAATTCCTCTGCTGTTCTCCTTTCACCCAAAAGTGAGGCTTTACAGGCATTGGGATTGTCTGATACCCGGGATCGTTATCGTCGCCGCATTTTATGCGCTTTGGGACAGCTGGTTTGTACACCTGGGAATATGGGGTTTTAACCCGGCGTACCTGACCGGCTTGCATATCGGCAACCTCCCTTTGGAGGAACTATTGTTTTTTATTTGCATACCTTATGCCTGTCTTTTCACCTTTTCATGCTTATCCGGACACTTTAGCACAAACCTTATCCGGAGGATAACTGGTTGGATCAATTATATCCTCTTAGCGCTGCTGTTCGCCCTGTCATTGATCTTTTTCGCTAAACCGTATACGTCATCAGCATTTATTTTTCTTGGCGTCCTGGTTGTCGCAGCGATTGTCAGTAAACCGCTCTGGCTGCCAAAATTTTACCCTGTATACCTCGTGCTGCTTATCCCCTTTCTGGTTGTAAACGGCTTATTAACCGGCACTGGCCTGTCGCATCCTGTTGTGTGGTATAGCCAGGCAGGTATTATCGGACTGCGGGTCTTTACTATACCGGTAGAAGATTTTTTTTATGGAATGGGACTTATCCTGGCGAACGTCTGGATTTACCGGTGGCTGCGATCGCGGCAGCGGAAGAGGAACAGTTTTGCTGACAGGGGGGTAAACATTTGATATCGAAATACAGCATAAACAGTAAAAATATGGAAACTAAAAAATTGGCTTTGATAACTGGTGTCAGCCGCCAGGAAGGTCTCGGATTCGAGATTGCCAGGCAATTGGCAGAGCAAGACTATAAAGTCATCATTTCTGCCCGTGACACCGCAAAGGTGATCAGGCTTGCCGCCAGGCTGCAGGACGAGGGGCTTGATATCGTTCCTATGGTACTGGATATAACCTCTGATGACAGCGTCGGAAAAGCATTCGCCGAGATCGCGCACCGTTTTGAGAAGCTGGACGTGTTGATCAACAACGCCGGGGCCTGGTATGATGCCGGCGTAAGCCCGCTTTCACAAACCTTCGATTATACCGAGCAAGCCTTTGAAACCAATCTATTCGGCGCCTGGCGTATGGTCAAAGTGTTTGTTCCGCTTTTGGAAAAGAGCGAAAACGGGATCATCGTGAATGTGTCCAGCGGGGCCGGATCATTTTCCGATCCGCAAACGGGCCTTGTTGCAAAAGGAGATACCACAGCCTATGGCATCAGCAAACTAGCGCTGAACGGGCTCACGGTAAAGCTTGCATCGGAGTTGAAGCCCAAAGGTGTCAGGATCAACGCTGCCTGCCCGGGATTTACGGCGACCTATGAAGGGACCGAACAATGGGGCGCCAGGCCGGTGCCGGATGGCGCTAGAAGCATTGTCTGGGCAGCAACTTTGCCCGCTGACGGTCCAACCGGCGGCTTTTTCCGGGATGGCAAAAGGCTTGACTGGTGAAAAAGAAACCTTGAAACCGCGTAACTACCGCCAATTATTGTTATAAAACTATAATTATACCATATGAATTTACTTTGGGAACGTCAAACGATAGACAATGCGCTTAAGGATTACGCCCGCCGGCTTAATGCTACCCCGGAAGATAAATTCAGCGCGACACCCCCGTCCGGCGGGTGGTCGTACGCAGAAGTTTATGCGCACATTTTAAAGACCAGCATTGGCATTACGGGTGCGATCGACCAATGTAATCGTAAGGAATTGCCGCCTTCAAAAAAGGGCTTAAGCCCTATCGGCATCTTTATGCTGGGATTTGAACGGTTCCCGCCATTCAAAGTAAAGCAACCTGAAGAAATCGGCGAACAGTTTTCCGTTGGTAAAATATCTAGACATGAAGCCGCTGCGCTATTAAAAACCCTGCAAAAAGAGCTCGATCATATTGCGGCCGACCTAGCATCAGCCGAGCCGCAATACCGGTTCAGCCATCCGCGCATGGGTATGCTCAATGCGCAACAATGGTACAAGTTTATCCGCATCCATACCCTGCATCACCTCAAACAACTGGACGGCATAGAGCGTGAGCTTATGATAAGAAGTCTACCTAAATCGAAGGGACAGGCAAAAAGATCCACTACCACCAAACAATTGTGAGCCCTTGGCGATTTGACCTTATATGCCATTAAGTACACAAATCGTCTGGCTTTTCATCTTAGCCATACCCATCGGGTGCATCGCCTGGACGGTTACCCATGAAGAAGTTTTCCGGGAGCCCCGCGAATTCTGTAAGCGTCGTTGCAGGGATAGTAAGACGGTTGCGGGCCGCAAGTTTTTTTACCTGTTTACCTGCGAGTATTGTTTCAGTCATTACGTCACCGTTGTGTTCGTCGCCCTTACCAACTACCACCTCCTATTTGAGGACTGGCGCGGCTATCTGGTCAGTGGATTTTCGCTCATCTTTATCGCTAATATTTATATGAGCCTGTTTGCCTTGATCCGGACAGACCTGAAAAAAGTCAGGCTCGAAGCTGAGAAAGATGAAAAGGATGACAAGTCAAAACCCCGATCGTAATAAATGGCCGTTTGAGTCCCGACTTTTTCAGTAAGCAGCGGCCGGCTACAATGTCAACTCATAGGTAGTTCTATCCTGAAAGTGGTGACGTCGCCCTCTTCACTTTCAAACCAGATACGGCCCGTAATGCATTTCGATCAATGCCTTAACGAGAAGATACATTCCAAGTCCTGTAGATTCTTCACCGAGCAGTCCGCAGCGCCTTGCGGGTTTAAATTTTTCAAATAAAAGGGGATATTACCGGAATAGTTCGGGCACACACCAGGTCAGTCTATTGTTTTACAGTTGGACGCTTACCGCGATCTTGCCGAGGAGCAAGCTTGCGAATAACGGCTATAAAATCCACGACCGGGCTTTGTTAACAAATAAATACCTGTACCCTGCTCGACCGCCAGGGGATTCTTAATTTCGCCGATCTTTGAATACCCCTCTGCCCCGGATTTATGACCCGATCCTGGTTCGTGATGACGGTTAGTGACTAATATGATATAATCGGCATTAATCCTGCCGGGCGCCCATAACGAAAAGCTGCTGCTTAAACTGATCACTTCAGGCAGATGGAGTTGCTTTCCATAAACGTGCAAGGAGCTGGCTTCCCCATAATTATCCGCCATGATAACCGTTCTTTTTCGCCGGGCCTGAGGTAGCGCCGCATACGCATAATAAACTTTTGCGGCTAACTCGTCCCATCCAATCATTGTCCCGTAGTTTTGCGGAACAGGATGCAACTGGTTATCGTCCCAGCGGCCTTCGAAGGCTAAGCAAGGAAACTCGGCTGTCAGGTCTTGAAAGATGGCTTTAGTGGCGTCAAGAGAAAAGACCGGAAGAAATAAAGGCAGTAAGACGAGGTTGGGGATAAGCAACAGCAATATAGCTCCTATCCTGCCAGGAAGGAAGTTTTTAAATTTCCGTTCAATGAATACTCCTCCCGCCGCAAACAGCATAGGATAGGCGCCGAGCATGTAATAATCCTTCCCATGCAATGACATGAAAATCAAAAATGAAAACAGGTACGTCAGCGCCAGAAAACGGAATCGCAGCATGAAGGGGCTTATCGCAAGAAAATAAAGTCCCAGTAGCCAAATGATCACCGCCGCGCCATGGATCAATAATTGCTGAAGAGCGAAATATACCGGGGTAATCCGCACCAATTGCTGTGACCGCAAATCCTTCATTTGCGTGAACAAGGGCAGGCGATGGCTAATTTGCCATACCACATTGGGGAATATAATGACCAGCATAATAACGATCGCATACAGAAAATGCTTTTTATAAAACAGGTAAGCTTTTCCGGGAACGATCAACGCAGCCAGGATAGCTACTGCAAAAAAGCCGATGCTCGCCTTGGTTAATAATCCAATGCCCAATACAAAACCCAACTGATAAAGGTAACCCGTACGGCTGGTTTTTAGGTACCGGATTAAAACATATATCGAAATGGTCCACCAGAACTGGTCAAAGACCACCGGCTCAAACAAATAACCGGAGGCTTCAAAGCCGGGAGAAAGCAGTACCGCGAGGCAAGCGAGCGTTAACGCAAATTTGCTGCCCCCCAGTTCGAGCGTGATCCTTCCGGTGTAAAATACGAGCAGCGCGCTAAAAGCCGTACTAAAAAGGCGGGGCGCGAAAAGCGCATCCGGGAAAAGGAGATTGGTAAGGCGAGAAAAGAATGCGATCAAAGGTCCCGCTTCTTTATATCCCCAGGCAGGATGGTCACCCAGCGTGATATACAAGAGCTCATCGCGCTGAAGGCCAAAGTGAATCAAAGCGAGCAGGTTTAATCCAATTTTGACCAAAACGAAAAATAGAATGAGCCGTGTTTCCCCATCAACACCATTTAACAGGGCAGACGCCTTCCAGAATAACTTTCCCGCCCAACAAGCTCGCCCTACAAATGGCCAGCCCATCGCCCGTCGATCTTCATTTGTTCGAAAGGGACGCTTTAACCGTTTTATGCCACTCACAACCAGAACATTTATTATTTCAAACAGGTGCAATACTAATAAGTTGGATTAATAAATTGTTAAATCGCGATATCGGGCATATCTGTGCTAGTCAAACGCTAAATAATGCGCAGCATTTTTAGTGACCGCAAAGGAACAATTTTGAGTGATGTCAAACTTAAAACTGTTTAAACGAATTACAGGACGCGTGAATGTTTGAAACCATTTTGGAAAACTTGCATTTAAACATCCCGGAACTAAATAGTCTAAAACAAAAAAGCCTTTTGTTAAAGGCTTTCTTTGTTATGTAATATCTCTCTAATTATTCAGCAGCAGCTTGTTCATTTATTGAGTTTTCTGCTGCCTGGGTCAGCGCCTGGTCTGTAGCTTTTTCGTTTTCAAGGGTTTGGTTCAACAGATCAGCTACGTCGTTATGCCCCATACACTCAGCGAATGTTCGCAAAGAGCCATAGGTTGCAATCTCGTAATGTTCAACTTTTTGCGCAGCAAGGATCAGCCCGGCATCACGGATCATCGTTCCTTTTTCTGTATCTTCAAGAATCGATTGAGCTTCCCCAACCAGGCCTTTCATCGCGTCACAAGTTTTAGCTGCGGGTTTTTCGCCCAGTAACTCAAATACTTGTTCAAGCCTTGCCACATGCTCCTGGGTTTCGCTGCGGTGCTTTTCGAAGGAAGCTGCAAGTTCGGGGCTCGTTGCAGCTTTCTGCATCTTTTGCAATGCTGGTACAAGATGCTTTTCTGCCCAGTAAATATCTTTTAATTCGTCTACGAAAAATTCATGAAATTCTGAATTCTCCATTTTTCCGGTATTGCCGGTTTTTTTGCTTCGTGTTGCCATAGTAGTAGATGTTTAAAAATGATTGATTGTTAATCGACTAAAAACGGGGGATCTGCAGTTACGCAGATCCCTCCTCACATTGAACAAAACCAACCGCTTACTTATGACTCTTTGAAGTTGAGCTGCTGGATTTTGATGAACCGCCTTTAGCGCTTTCTGATTTGCCGCCTGTCTTTTTTGAAGACTCATTGTCCTTGCTGTGACCGCTTGATTTTGTGGTAGGCATAACTTTTAAATTAATGTTTAACATTTAGTTAGATGGCTAAAAACATTAAAAACTGTGCCGGAAATAGGTTTCTAAATAAATTAGAACTTAAAAATTTTAATAATTAATTATTTTTTGTTTCTCATTGTATCCTTTAGCATTCGTAAGACTGGACAGTTGTACAGATAACATTACAAATAACCTTTTCTGAAACATTGACAGGATCGGCCGTGTTCCTTAGTTATGATCAACGAGATACAAATTCAGGGAAACGATATTTTCCCCGGCAGCAAATTGCCTGCACTGCTTTATAAAGGAATATTGCGTATTCCGGTATTATTTCCCGGAATGCACGTGAAGAACATTTTCGAACGCAATAACTGGACTAATTCCTGGGACGCAGGTATCTTTACTTACCATCATTACCACAGCACAACTCATGAAGTGCTCGGTATCTATTCAGGCAGCGCTACCATTCAATTGGGTGGCGATGGAGGGCCAAAATTACTTTTAGAAAAAGGTGATGTCGTAGTGATCCCGGCTGGTGTTGCACATAAAAATTTGGATGAAGAGTACGCCATAAGCGCAATTGGCGCTTATCCAAATGGAAGGGATTACGATATGAATTACGGCAAACCAGCCGAACGGCCAAAAACCGATGAGAACATTGCAGCACTACCAATTCCCGACACCGATCCTTTAGAAGGTAGTATAGGCGATTTACCGAAAATTTGGAAGCGCTATAATCAATCAACACAAGGTAATAATGATCTGCGAAAAATTTACTCGGCTTCTGCCGGAAATCCGGGAGCAGATGATTATTTGGAGCCGGAGTGATCTACAGTAATTCAGTAAGACTTTATTCATAGTAGCCAGAAAAGATGATCATACCAATTTTATTTGAGCTTTATTGAATTCACTAATGAGCTTGCTAAATAACTGGCTTTTGAAGTCAGCCTCGACATAGATGCTTTCGACCCAAATCAGAATACGTAATTCTACCGCATCGGCTGATATGGAATTGATAAAGATTTCTTTGTCCTGCTGCTTAATTACATTTTCGGATGATAGGATCGCATCGTCAATGATTTTATACACAACATTCAGGTCGGAGGCCATAACAACTTTGAATAATATTTCAGACTGAACCCATGCCGAGTTAATGGTCCAGTTCGTAAATCGGTTAGATATCAGGTCGCCATTAGGGATAATAACTTCTGAACCTTGTTGCGTTAACATTTTACTGGCGCGTATGCCAATGTCCTGAATTTTTCCCTTCTTGTCAGCAAGCTCGACAAAATCTCCTATCTGAAACGGCTTTTCGAAAATCAAAATAATGCCCGACACAAAATTGTTTACGATGTTTTGCATGCCCAGACCTATCCCTACACTCAGCGCGCCAAGCACCACCGTCAATTTATCGAGAGGAATTCCAGAGGCGGTTACTGCAAGCAATATTCCGATGACAGCTACAAGAAGACGCAACAAGGTTAATTTGGATCCTTTATGTTCGACATGATCACTAAACGTTACGGACTTTTCGCCGAAAACAATACCGATGTGCTTTTGAAGTAAATGTGATACAAATAAGATCATGGCAAAAAACAACACATTGCCCAATGTAAAAGTCACGCTGCCGAAACTGTGACGCTTCACAAGTACCTGATGAATGAATTCAAAAACGCCACCTGCGATGCTAAGATTGATGAGGAACACCAAAAGCCAAAGTAATACAGAGACAACAGATAAAGCCCTGCGAAAAGAAACTCTTGTTTTGTTTATACTGATCCGCGAGAAAAAACCTTTCGTGCAGGCACTGACTTTGATCTGAAGTTCCAGTGCATTGCTAAAAACTTGTATAAAAACAGCCAGTCCAATGATTTGGGTAAGCCCGACTATCGCGGCAAGACTGTAAATTTTCGCGAGGCTTACACGACCGAACATATTCAATAATATCGCCGCCGCATTCAGCAACTCGTAGATAATAACAACTGGCCGTACAAATTTACCCGCAATGCGTGCTTTTTTTATTTGGATGATCAGGCGGAATCCTATATACAGGGACACCGCGTTAATGGTTATCAAAAATAGCCGCATGAACAGCGCTTCGTGAACGGCGGCGCCCGCAACAACGATCGCGAGGTATAATATTACAATATAAAGCCAATAGCGATATTGATCAGGCGACAGTTTCCTGCGAAACAATATCGTAATAACGGCCACTGACAAAAACTGAATAAGCTCAATATATGGAGAAGGGGCATCCGGTTCGAATAACGGAGCGACATTAAGCAGGACAACCATTGCCGGAATAACCGGGTTACGATTGAGATATACAAATTCAGGCATGCTCATATTCCCTCTTGCAGTCAGCTTATCGGCCTTCTGAAAATTGAAATAAACCCAAAGAAAAAAGAAGGCGCCGAATATCAATAGCAGGATACGGTTTTCCCAGCTTGAACTTAAAAAGTATCCAAGGATCTTTTGCTGACCTGCATAGGATGATGCCAGCAGCGTACCAACGCTTTCTTGGCGGCTCACCTGCGGCGCATCCCAGATGTAGGGCGATTCTTTTCCTACGATACTTTTACCGGACGCTTCGAGTCGTTCGCTGATGTTCGCCTCTAAACCGGTTACATCGAGGTAGACGGCGGAAACTGCTGCCAGCAAACGGCTCACCGTATCCAAACTCGCTGAGTTTGCTTTACCTGCGGCCTGCAGCTTTAATTTTGTATCGATTAGTTGCCCCGTGTAAAGCTGCTTGCCCGTCGTGTCATTGGTGCTAACTGACAGCAATGTATCGCTGCTCAGTTCGACGACCTCTTTTGACATACGCTGCAAATCGTTACTGACCTTGCTTAATGATTTTTGCCAGTTAAGTAATTTTTCCTCAGAATTATTAAGTATCAGATTATAACTAACCAGGGTCTTCGGATCGATGGTTTTATGCGGAAAGCGCAGGTCCGCTTTTATCGGCGCAATATCATTACGGATATCAGTGAGATCGGCACGGACTTCAGCGGATCCGTACCCTCTTTGGTTTGATGCATTGATCTCTATTATAGCAGCCTGCGCTTTCTGAAGTTTGAACAACAGGGTATCAGGAATGCTTTGCCCTGAGTCGTTCTTTAAGACTATCTTACCTGGCGTTTGCGCAAAAGCGCTCATAACACCGCTCGTTATAAGCAAGCCGGTCAATATTAAAAGGAAAGTAAATTTGTACATGTAAGCCTAACAAACAAGCTTAATTTCTGTTGCCAATCTTCATGAATACCTGTTAAGCGATCATAGACTAGTCGTCCAATATACTTTCAAGATAACAGCGTACACCTGGGAAATATTGACCGAGAAGTTTCCAACTGAAATGTAAAACCCAAATAAGTAAACCGATGATGGCTGCAATGATCAGCGCCATAATAAAGCCGCTCTTGAATGAAAGTTCCATCAGGCCGCAGCCGGAAAGTAAAAAGCAGGAAATAAAACCCGCAAGGATTAATAATTCTTTTTTCATAGTCAGGTGATTTCCTGAATAACAATCGTTAATAAAAATGGTTGCAGTGGAATTGCCATTTTAAGTCTTTGAACTTTTTATTAAACCGCTTGTTTATTCGACAATGAAGCCTTTAAAGCTCATCCATCAAACCATGATGTATAGCCGTTTCCCGGCCTATGCCGGTCGTGCCGCCGGTGATTACTACTGCCAGTCCACTGATCTTTTGCTTCGTTTGCTGAATGAGATTGCCTGCCATGTTGAACGTTTCTTACAGAACAACCGGTTATCCAGTAAGGGTTTCCGGGAAACATAAATCGGGTATTTACAACACACGGCAAGTATTTATCACTGACCATTCAGGTATTCTACGCACAAACATCTTCCACTCTTGTTGCGTTTCTCTAATAGATTTAGATACCAATAAACCTTTATGAAATCCTCATTCTCTGTTTCCCCATGGGCCGTCGCTGTTCAGTCTTTTGTGGATAAGGCTGATAACAGCTTATATAATAAAAGCTATAAAGATTTTCAATTCGACATTTTTTGCACAACGAATGCATTATGTATAACTGTAAATGGTCCTAAAAATACCCGGTTATTGTTTTTACCGGCTTATTCACCAGATAGCGGGCTGCTTCTCAAAACATTAAATGAGCAAGATGGCGCATTGCATATCAAGCTTCAATCTGCCATTGGAAAATTTGACGTTACAATCAGCTGGCCCGAACAGGACTTTACATCCTTGCGCTACACCACCTGTTTTATGCCGGCATCAGATATGTTTATCCCTTTCTGGCCTAAAGATGTTGTAATAAACGGGGAGAATTCAATTCCTGAAGGCGATACACTCGTTCAACAGGTTGGTACACGCTCCGGCATGCTGTATTGTCCATTTACAAAGCCACGCGGCGGTTCCTTCCTATATCTTCAGAATCTCACCGCGCTGGCAGATTATTGCCAGTTAACAGAGACGTCTGTTGCTGCTTCGGTAACCAGCCGATGGCCTGAAATGGGATTTTCATTACCTCCTGCAATCAAAAAACCGTTGCCATCCGGTAAAAAAATAACGATATCCGATGCAATTGTAGTTTTAGATCCGAATACCCCAAAGGATGAAGGAACGATGACCCGGCAGTTCCTCGACATGCTGGCAAATGCTTATCTAATAATGCCGAGACCGGAAACCAAATTTCACGATTGGCCGGACATACTTGGCAAGGGGCTTAAAGATTTGCTAAATAATTCAGGATGCTGGTCACACGTAAAAGGCAGGGAATATTTTAACGCATACGTATCCGATTACAAGACTCCCCCCGAAATTATGGTACAGCTGGCGGTCATTCTGCCGCTTTTAGATTACCAGGAATGGAATGGACAAAAGATACCGGTGATCAATGAGGTAAAAAATAACTTGTCGGAATTTTACGACCCGAAGCTAAAAACAATAACACGTTGGCTTCCGGCCGCTAAGGAGATGCTGGATGGCGGGGAAGAACAGAAGAACCCCAATGTCATGGATTCCTGGTACCTGCATCATCCATTGCTTAACTTATCACGGCTTGCCATTAAAGGGGATGAGATAGCCAGGAAATTATTTTTCGGCTCGATAGATTACGCGATAAAAGTTGCCAGGAAATTTAAATATCAATGGCCGGTCTTTTATCAGATGGAAACCCTGGAAGTGATCAAGCCGGAGACCGTTCCGGGAAAAGGCGGCGAAAAGGATGTGCCGGGGGCTTATGCGCATGTCATGCTGCAAGCTTACGAACTCACGAAAGACAAACGGTACCTGAAGGAAGCTGAAAAGGCAGCGAAAACATTAAAAGGGCTGGGATTCGAATTATTTTACCAGGCCAATAATACCGCATTTTCGGCAGGTGCTATGATAAGATTATACAAGCTAACCGGCGAACAAGATTACCTCGATCTGAGCTACTTATGCCTGGCGAACATATTCCGCAATTGCAGGCTTTGGGACTGCAATTATGGTTATGGAAAATACTTCCCTTCATTTTTTACACTTTTCCCATTGAATGATGCGCCTTACACTGCGGTTTATGAAGAACAGGAGGTATTTTGTGCATTAAGAGATTATTTGAGGCATTCAGAAGGTACCCCACTGTTGCCGTCGGCAATGCTGCTGATCTGTGAATATGTTCGTTACATGGTGAACCGTGCAGCATATTATTATCCGCCGATGTTACCCTCCGAAATGCTGGAAGACAAACAGCAAACGGGAGAACTGGATCCCAAATTATGGATAGCTTTGGAAGATTTGCACGATGGCTGGGAAAAATGCGGGAAGGTGGGCCAGGAAGTGTACGGTGCCGGCAATGCATTTGGGATCCTGCCGAGGTTATACTACCGGATCAGCGGTGATGATTGGTTAATTGGTTGCGATTACCCGATTGCACAATATAAATGCAAAGGCAAAAAGGCTACGTTCCATATCCAGGGAGACAGCAGGCTCATTTGCCGCCTGGTTATCGTCCCAAATAAAAAACAGCAATTGCCCGGAGTTACTATCAGGGCAACTGGTCGAAATGAGCCAATTGAGGGCAATTTATTTAAAGATGGCCATTCCGAATACTCGCTTCCGGGCAACCAGGATGTCGAAGTAAGCTGGTAAAGTTGGCGGACAAACATGATTTTAAGCGGTTTAGCATGTAAATACCTATTTTAACTGCACGTTTTACACTTTTTGCGGTACTTACGATTAAATCGATAAGTTATCGTTTGAACTAACAACTAACAGATTAAATTACTGTCAGTTAACAATTATAAAGCAGGACGGGGTCGCATGTTCAAAAAAGCAATTTAACTTATACCCTATTGCTGCATTTATGGCTGCTATCAATGCCCTGCCTAAGCAAGGCTGTTTACTTTTTCAGTTACGCCCGAAATTGGACCGGATAGGATACAATTGACAAGTTTACTGGCTGAGTTAAAGCCTTACAATTGGCCCGTTGCAGTTGGATTCCGTCATTCGGGCTGGTACGCCGAGCAAGTCTTTGATCTGCTTACTCAATTTAATGCCGCTATGGTACTACATGATTGTTGTATCTTTTTTAACTACATGGCCGACCAATACGGGCTTCGCGGTTGCCGGAATACTTTACGCTGCCACAGACAGCGCCGATAAAACAATTAGCAAAGTAAGGTATATTCTCATTCCAGGTGATTTTCATCTATCTGACGGTGTAACTGCTGTATATCAGTTGTTTCTTTCATCTCTTCCAATTCAGGGTCCTTTTTATCAATTCCCATCGTCTTTTGTATCTCATGTAACATTTCCAGTATTTTAGTGATTTCAGTCTCCGCCTTAATGTTGATCTCAAATTCCAGCTGCTCACGTACTTTTTCTATCCTGCGCTGCCTTTTCTGACTGATGAGTACGCAAACAGATAGTATAATGGCAAATATGGAGAGCACGCTATCAAGCCCATTGAACGGGAAAGGATCGAATGGTTGGAGCACCGGCAACCATCCGAGGTTCCAGGTTATATAAAAACCAAGCAACAACAGGCAAAAAACAAGGAACCCGATACTTCCGAACAAATCAGTGATAGCAACCGCCGCGCGGTCAAGCCAAGTCTGCCTGATGTCGATAGCGGACCTTATTTTTGTGTTTCTGCTGTCCTGCTCCATTGCTGTTAACTGAGATCGCAACAAGTGAATTACAACAGCATGAATGAAATGTTTTCCATTAAGCAATATTCGGTGCTTATTTAGGAAGGCAAGATGGTAGCTTTTTTTAAAAAATCGGGTATTTTTCCTGGTATTTATACTAAGGTTATTGGTTAGATCTGTAGGTAACTTTGTGTGTGATTTTTTATTCAAAATTATTAAGCTTTTGTTCAGGAGCCCCAATGCGCGATGCAGCGGGGCTTTTTGTAAGCCAGATTTGCTTACTTGCTTTTCCCGATATCATGCTTAGGGGGAACCACGCTTACCTCATGCAACTCTTCTTTTTGCTCGATATGAACAGCGAATTCAGCAGGCTCGATCTTCACCCCATAAAAATCCGCATAGGCGCGGGTAAATTCGGCGCCGAAATATAATATAGCCGCCGTATAATATATCCAAAGTAGGATGACAATCAGTGACCCGGCTGCGCCGTAGGTGGAACTTGTTCCAGATTTAGCAATATAGATGCCGATCACCAGCCTGCCGATCATAAACAATATAGCCGTAAAAATTGCGCCCGGGCGTACATCCCTCCATTTCATTTTCGCATCAGGAAGCACTTTAAAAATAACAGCAAACAGAACCGATATCACGGCGAAACTTATGGCTATATTAATGAGGTTAAAAATAGCAACCGTGACATCAGGCAGAAATGTCTTCAGCTTATCGCTCAAAGCAAGCAGTGCACCATTCAATATCAGCGAGACCAGCAATAAAAATCCGAGCGTAATGATCATTGACCCGGACAGTAAGCGGTTTTTTATAAGCTTGACCCAGGCCGCTTTCGGCTTAGGTTTTACCTGCCAGATCAGGTTGATCGATTCCTGTATCTCGCCAAATACGGTGGTTGCTCCGATCAGTAACGTTACAACTCCGATGATGACCGACAAGGTTGATTTACCCGACAACTCGATGTGTGTGACCATATCCTGTATCTGTTTAGCCGAATCAACCCCTACGATCCCGTTAATTTCTTCAAAAAGCCTGCCCTGAATAGCATCCCTCCCAAGGAAAATTCCGACAAGTGAAATAACGAGCAGCAGCAAAGGCGCCAATGAAAAAATTGTATAATAGGCCAGGGAAGCACTGTACTTCAAAGCAAGATCATCGATAAACCCGCTCATCGCCGCTTTTAAAATGGTAAAGCCGTTTTTAAAGGCAGTCTTGGTAAAGTACGTTTTGATTGCGTCCATGAATCCTATAACTAATATTTTGAACAGCCGTATTGAAGTATTGTTTAACGGGAAGCAGCGTTTCAGCATGGCGAAAAATAAATTGCGAAGGTCAGGCATGAACAACCTCGCCGAGCGGTAATGTAAACCAAAACCGGCTTCCTTTTCCTAACTCGCTTGCTACACCGATCCGGCCGCCATGTCTCCTGACTATTTCTGCGCTGATAAACAAACCCAGCCCCAGACCCGGGCTGTTGAAGGCGGATTTTTCAGACTGGTAATACCTTTCAAAAATCCGATGGAGCTTCTCGGGTGGTATGCCGGGTCCTTTATCGGTGACGCTGATCTCGGCTATCTCCCCGGCAGCTTTGATATTAATTTCTATATCGTTTGAATCCGGGGCATATTTAACGGCATTATTCACCAGGTTAACGATCACCCGGTCAATGGCCACTTCATCCACAAAGACTTCAAGATCCTTATCGCCCGTAATCACTAATTGATGATTTGTCGTAATGCTGACATGATTACAGCAGTTATTAATCAATTCGGTTATTCTCACACATTTGCGATTGATGGGCAGCTGGGCCTCGTTGATCCGCTTTACATTCAGCAGGTCCTCTACCAGAGTGCTTATTTTCTGCATGCTTTTGTTGGCCTGGTTTATGAAATGATGGAATTTTTCGCTGCCGGGATCATTCTTTGTGCGGTCGATCAGTTGTAGTGACGCCTTGAGGGTTGTTCTTGCCGGCAGCGGGATTGATAATAATAAAATGGGGGGGTCCATGGTAGCTTATGCGCCTTTTTCTCCCTCGTGTTCCGGATGTCCGCCTCCGATAATTTCGTGCTTCAGCAGCGCCTCGCGATCTGTCTTCGGTTTTTTCACCGGATGCTGCAAATAATCCCTGGTGTGATCTTCTGCCGGTTCCTGTTCGCCACCCGTAAAAGCTGTAAGCAACCGGTTGAAATGTCCGGCTATCTCCTGCCTGACAGCGCCGCCGGATTTGGTTAAAAATAAATAAGCAGCCGCCCCGGCCGCAAGGGAACCGAATATGACTCCCGCGATCAAAACTTTGTGGTCGCTCTTCTCAAATGGATTTTTCATAGCAATAGATTGTGTTTTATTTGGATAAACAGCCTCGAATCGCCAATTGTTCCATAATTGAACCGATAAATTATTTTCCGGATATAAATCGAATTGAAAACTTGGCGGAAAAGCCACGCTGCAAAAGCTTGCTATTTCATGAAGTTGCCCGATGGCGGAGCTGTTTGAAAATGTTAACGATCCAAAAAATATTGAACAATTCTGGTAAGAGGGTGACGCGCCAACCCTTTTCAGCTACGTATTGGCCGTGGATGATCCTGTCCTGAAACATCTCCAAACGCATTACCCCTTTTTCAAATACACTTATTCCCGAACCGTCGATCACTCCTATTATAAAGTCGCTAACTGTTGAAGCCATAGTGTTGAATTTTAAGATGAATAAAAAAACTAATGGCCATGTCCCGGTTATTCAAAATATAGAAATATTTCATTGCCTATGGCGTTGACCAGTCCCTGTTCCGCTCGGTCCATTTTCCAACCGCTTTTAATGCAGCGTATGATGCCAATATTGTTATCGTTCAGCGTAATATCTACTTCATAACAAATGCCGGCTTCGGTATCGCAGGTTTCAGTGATCGGAACGCCCTCGCCTGTATACCGAACGCCATCATATTCAAAATCAAGCGGAATCGGCTCTTTTTCCAATTGCGCGATTAGATCTTTAAAAAACTGAATAAGATATTTGCGCTGCGTTGGAGCCTTCGCGCTCCATTTATCTTTGTCAGCGCGTTTGTGGGCGACTTTGAATTTCAACCCGGTCATTTCGGTTGAATAATCATTGGCGTTGAGTTTTTTTACATGTTGGTGGGACACGATGTACCACTGATATTCAGTACCTACCGGAACACCGGAGTTTTCAGGTGCGTGCCCGACGCGCCTCTTGGTTACCGCATAGGAAATTTCCCAAAGGTCAGGCGTGATCTTGGTTTCTTTCCAGTCACCTTCATCGTAATGCCAGTGATGGCCGCGACCGATCTGCATACCTGTATATTGTTTTTCACCGAACTTTTTGTAACGGTTATAACTAGCCGAAAGATCTTTGGCAACGGCCTTTTCAATCTTTTCTTTTTGGGTTCCGGTGGCTTTCTTCGGGGCTGCGGTTTTAGTTTCCATTATACAGTTTTTTTGATTAAACATTAAAGTGTAACCAACATGGGTTTGATATTCCTGGGCATAGTCGACCTTTTTGCCCGCGCAAGAATACGTTTGATTTCGTTATGAGCCACACCGTCATTCATCTTTAACCATTTACTACCTCACCGCCATTTACGTGGATAACCTGCCCTGTGATGAACGAGGAGTCATCCGATGCAAGAAATACGTAGGCGGGGCCCAGTTCAGAAGGCTGTCCGGCGCGCTTCATTGCGGTTTCTTCACCAAAGCTTTTGATCTTATCCTCATCAAAAGTGGATACAATGAGAGGCGTCCACACCGGTCCTGGCGCTACGCCATTTACCCGTATTTTCTTTTCAGCCAGATTGGTAGCTAAAGATCGGGTAAAAGTTGTTATAGCACCTTTGGTTGACGAATAATCAATCAGACCTGGTGACGATCTGTAGGCAGTAACTGAAGTGGTGTTGATAATGCTATCACCCTCGTGCATATATTCCAGTGCGGCTTCGGCAAAGTAAAAATAGGCGAATATATTGGTCTTGAACGTGATAGCAAGCTGTTCGTCGGTAATGTTTTTAACGTTCTTTTGAGGGAACTGCATTCCGGCATTATTTACTAGCAGGTTAATCTTACCAAACTTGTCTACGACCTGTTTTACAGCGTTCTTGCAGAATTCGCTGTCTTTTACGTCACCTCTGATCAGCAAACAATGTCGTCCCGTATCTTCAATAAGACGCTGCGTATGTTCAGCGTCCCGATCTTCATTAAGGTATACTATAGCTATGTCAGCACCCTCTTTGGCGAAATGAATGCTCACTGCGCGACCAATGCCACTGTCGCCACCGGTTACAAGCGCCACTTTTCCTTTTAGCTTTTCTGCTGGTTTATAGGAATCTTTTATGTATTCGGGCGCCGGATACATTTCGGCCTCGATACCCGGTTGTTTATCCTGTTTCTGCGGTTTCGCCGCTTCTGTTATAGTACTCATGATAATTAATATCTTATAATTTAAATACCATGCGTTTTGGCTGATTGTTTTAATTTTAGATTAATTAATTCAAGTTTTCCCTTTAAGTTTCTTCCCTAGCGTCGGTCCGGTAAACACCAGAGCCTGTTGAT
>JAFAKI010000014.1 GCA_019235595.1 Mucilaginibacter sp.
TACCCGTGCAGCTTCGTCTGTGGCAACACTGTCAAATTTGACGCTTAGCTCGGGAGCATTAACACCCGGTTTTGCAAGCGGAACGACAAGCTATACCGCCAGTGTAAGTAATACGACAACGAGCATTACTGTTACCCCCACTACATCGGATGCCAATGAAACAGTGAGGGTGAATGGTTCAGCAGTTACCAGTGGTACTGCATCAAGCCCAATCAGCCTGAATGTCGGCACAAACACCATTACGACAGTCGTTACCGCGCAGGATGGCACGACAACCGATACTTATACCGTTGTTGTGACCCGTGCGGCTTCGTCGGTGGCGACATTATCAAACCTAACCATCAGTGTCGGAACACTCGCACCTGCATTTTCCAGTGGAACCACCAGCTATGCAGCCAATGTAAGCAATGCAACAACAAGCATCAGAGTAACACCAACGGCAGCTGATGTCAATTCAACCATAACAGTAAATGGGACGGCGGTGACATCTGGCAGTGCTTCCGGACCGATCGCCTTAAGCGTAGGAACCAACGTAATTTCAGTTGTTGTAACCGCACAGGATGGAACCACAACCGATACTTACACCATATCCGTATCCAGGGCACCTTCATCAATAGTGACCTTAAGTAATCTGACTATCAGCTCCGGAACGCTTACACCGGTGTTTAACAGTTCGACACTTAGCTATGTAGCGAGTGTGAACAATTCGATAACCAGTGTCACAGTCATCCCAACAACCACTGATGTAACTGAAACAGTAAAGGTGAATGGGGTACCGGTGATCTCCGGAACGCCATCGGGCCCAATATTGCTAAATGTCGGACCGAATGTGGTTAATATATTGGTTACCGCGCAGGATGGATCGACAACTACCTATTCTATAACAGTAACAAGGGGACCATCACCTGATGCTACTTTATCAAATCTGACAATAAGCAGCGGCACACTCGTGCCTGTATTTTTAAGTAGCATTACCGGTTATACTGCGGCTGTTCCCAACGCGACTACTGCAATTACAGTAACACCAACTGCTAACAATGCAAACGCGACGATAACGGTGAATGGTGTACCGGTTACCAGCGGAAATGCATCCGGCGCTATCGGGCTTAATGTCGGCGCAAATACGATTACCACAGTTGTGGCAGCTCAAGATGGGACAACAACCAATACCTATACCATCGTGGTCACCCGGGCGCCATCGTCTAGCGCTACCTTGTCGAATTTAGTGCTTAGTTCCGGGGTATTGAACCCGGCCTTTGCCAGCGGAACGACGAATTATACCGCTAGTGTAAGCAATGCGACAAACAGTATTACAATCACTCCAACTGTATCTGACGCCACAGCTACGGTGACAGTCAATGGTACTGCTGTAACCTCTGGAATCGCCTCCGGACCGATACCACTAATAGTGGGCCCGAATTTGATAACTGTTGTGGTTACGGCGCAGGATGGTATTACAAAAAATACTTATCTGGTTACCGTGACACGTGCACAATCTTCAATAGCTACATTGTCAAATCTCACGATTAGCTCGGGGATATTAACACCGGCTTTTGCCAGCGGTACAACTACCTATACAGCCAATGTTACTAACGCGACGACCAGTATTACAGTAACACCGACGAGTACTGTTCCCACGGCAACAGTGATGGTAAATGGAAGCCCGGTAGCCAGTGGTACGTCGTCGGGTGCAATACCTTTAGTTGTTGGCCCGAATACAATAACCGTGGTAGTCACAGCGCAAGATGGCGTTACATCCAGTACTTATACTATAACCGTTACCCGTGCGCCATCGTCAATAGCTACTTTAAGCAATCTTACGCTTAGTTCGGGCTCACTGACGCCGACCTTTGCCAGTGGAACTATCAATTATACTGCAAGTGTGGCAAATGCCATTACCAGCATCGCTGTTACGCCTACAACTACTGATGCTACGGCGACCGTGAAGGTCAATGGCTTTACGGTAATCAGCGGAAATGCTTCAGGTGCAATTAATCTTAGCGTAGGCGCCAATACGATCACGACCGTAGTTACAGCCCAGGATGGTACTACAACCGATACTTATACGGTAATTGTTAACCGGGCGCCCTCATCAATAGCAACCTTGAGCAATCTGACTTTAAGCTCCGGCTCATTGGCTCCGGTATTTGCAAGCTCGACAACAAGTTATACAACCGGTGTAAGCAACGCAACAACTAGCATCACAGTAACGCCAACCGTAACCGACCCAACCGCGACAGTAACTGTAAATGGTAAAGCCGTAATCAGCGGTTCGGCATCTGGCGCTATATCTTTGGCGATAGGGCCGAATACTGTAACTGTGGTGGTTACAGCACAGGACGGTACTACGAAAGATACCTATACCGTAGTTGTTACCCGTACAGCATCATCCACTGCGACATTGAGTAACCTGACAATAAGTTCGGGCACACTTGCGCCAAATTTCAATACTTCGGTCACCAGCTACGCCGTAAGTGTGCCCAACGCGGTTGGTAGTGTCACTGTTACGCCAACTGCTACTGACGCTAATGCAACAATAACTGTTAACGGGGCTACAGTAGCATCTGGAAGTCCTTCGGGTTTGATACCACTGGTGGTTGGTAGCAATGTTGTTAATGTCGTCGTAACAGCACAGGACGGTACAATAGTTACTTATACAATTACCGTGTCGCGAACCCCGGCGACTTCGGTTGTTCTAGCGAACCTGACGATTAGTTCCGGTTCACTTGCCCCGAATTTTTCGGGTACTGTTTTTAGTTATGCATCTGCGGTGGCAAACGCAACCACCAGCTTAACCGTAACCGCCACGACGAGCGACCCTACGGATGCAATCACTATTAATGGCGTAAAAACAGGCTCCGGCACCCCTTCGTCACCAATATCATTGAATGTAGGAGCGAATTTGATTACGGTCGTCGTGTCGGCTCCGGGGGGGGCATCTGCTACTTATACTATAACAGTTGCCAGGGCCGGGACATCTATAGCAACACTTAGCAACCTGACGCTTAGTCATGGAACTTTAAAGCCAGTTTTTTCTAGCGGTACTAAAAACTATACCGCCGATGTTGATTACAACATAAGCTCAATTACAGCAACTGCCACCACATCAGACGCAAATGCAACCATTAAAATAAATGGGGTAGTGGCAACCAATGGGCAACCAAGCCAGGTGATCGACCTGTTGCCAGGCTTCAATACTATTACGGTAGATGTGTTGGCCCAGGATGGGATAACAACGGTAACCTATACAGTTATAGTGACCCGGAATGTGCCGCAGAATGACGTTGTTGCAAACAATCTCTTAACTCCGAACGGGGATGGTAAGAATGATACCTGGTTTATCAAAAATATCGATCTGTTCCCGAATAACACGGTCACTGTTTTCGATCATTCGGGTAAAGTATTATTTACCAGGAAAGGATATTCAAATGATTGGGATGGCAATTATAATGGGCAGCCACTGAAAGAGGATACCTATTATTATGTAATTGATCTCGGCCCGGGTGACAGAAAGATCAAAGGGTTTATTACCGTACTTAAAAGGCGGTAAAAGGTAATAGGAGTTAGGCAAAACTTTTAATGACAAGATGCTAATTCGGAATAATATAAGTAATAAAAGAAATGATAGGCTGTTTAGGCTGCTGGCAGCAGGTTGGATTGTTATAATTCTGTTCTGCGGAAACTATGCACATGCGCAATTGACCAATATCCAGTCGATCTATTTTCAGAATCAATACCTGGCTAACCCGGCTTTAGCAGGGATCGAAAAGCAACTTAACTTGAATCTCGATTACCATCAGCAGTGGATAGGCGTACCAGGCAGCCCTACACTGACTACTTTTACTGCTGATTTTAATTCGGGTAATAAGGTGGGCTTGGGACTGAATATTTATGGTGATAACGCTGGATTGATCGGCAGGACAAGAGTAATGGGTACTTATGCTTATCATATACCTTTAAGCGATAAAGGAGCTAAATTGAGCCTTGGGTTATCAATAGGCTTCAGCGACGCACATATTAACGAGAGTGGTATTGTAGGTGATCAGGGAGATTTGGCGGTATCTCAGTTTAACAGCCATGGCGTATACGCCGATGGTGATATAGGCGTGGCATACACCAGCCCTAAATTTAATGCACAGTTTTCTATACCTAATCTTAAAAGGGCTTTTTTTCAAAGCCAGGCAGACGCAGTAGATGTTGAAGCTTCCACCTTTTATGCAGCAATGAGTTATAAAATACAATTAACTTATGCGGCAAACTACAGCATTTATAGCATCGAGCCTAAAATAGCCTACCGTGGAGTGATGGGTTACAGTGACGTTTTTGATGTCGGTTTTAATTTATACAGAACGACATTTGAAGAAAAATATCAATTGAACCTTCAGGGTGTTTATCACAGTGACAACAGTATTTCATGGGGTTTTGGCATAGATTATCACACGTTAGGGCTGCTGTTTACCTACACCTATAATACCGGGCAATTAAGTAGCTATGCCAACAATACTTTCGAATTAGGGCTTAGTCTCAAACTGCTTAAAAAGGCTACTCTTTAAGATAACTTTCTTTTCCGATTACAGGAACGCCCGTAGATTATAAATTATCCATGTGATATTTATTCAGCAGGTTAAGTAAGACCCCATTTGTCCAGCCAAAGCCATCCTGTAATGGATATTCGCCACCACCCGCTTTTACATCAGTGTCCAACACATTATACTTCTCCATCAGTTTTCCAGTGGAGTTAAACACCCGGATATTGGTGCTTATCCAGGATTCGGCGACTGAACGTGCAAGCCCAGAATAATTGTATTTATTCAACCCATCAATAGCCATATATTGCAATGGCGCCCAGGCATTTGGACTATCCCATTGCTGACCTGAACGTTTAAAGGTGGTGACCAATCCCCCAGATTTAAGGAACTTAGCCTTTAAGGCAGCAGCAACTTTTGCCGCTTGCTTGGCGTCAGCTATTTTAAATTCAAGCGGGAAGGTACCTGCCAAGGTTTGGTTGGGCGTTGTTTGCCGGGTTTTCCAGTTGTAATCCATAAACCAGCCCAGCTTTTCATTCCAGCTATATTTCAATATCGCTTTTTTACGCAACAACGCTTTGGTCGTATACTCCCTGTATTTAAGTCCATTGCCTTGCAGGTGGTAAGAGTTCGCAATCGAAAGTTCCAGGTGGTAAAGCAGGCAATTCAAATCCACAGGTACAATAAAGGTGGTTTGTATGGTTTCCAGCTTCCCGGCCGTATCCATCCATCTGGTACTAAAATCCCACCCGGATTCTGCTGCGGCACGGATATTTCTGTAAAAATCGCTCAATTTTTCTTTGGTTAATTTACCTGCTTCCACGTCCTTTTTATAAGACTCTTCACGAGGTTGGTCTGAATCGTCCCAGTAACGGTTAAGTATCTCCCCATCTTTCATGCGCACTACCATACGATAAGCTTCACCAGGCTTTACCTTGTCCGCACCCTTCATCCAGAAATTGTACTCTTTAATTAGTTCAGGTTGGTATTTAACCAATACGCCATCACCTTCATCTTTTGCCAATAGATCAAGCATCATAGAAAAGAACGGCGGTTGTGAGCGCGTCAGATAGTACGTCCTGGTACCATTCGGTATAAAGCCATATTTATCCAACATATAAGCAAAATTGCCGATCATATTATCAATAATCTGTGTTTGATGGCTCTCCTGCAGACCGAGCATAGTAAAATAAGAGTCCCAATAATACGTTTCACGAAAGCGTCCACCGGGGATCACAAAATCATTGGGCAACGGAATCAGGGACGACCATTTAGAAACAGTATCATGTTTACGGTAAAGTACTTGCCATAGCGTATCGATATGCTTGCGGATACCTAACGAAACATCAGTTTTAAAAATCGCAGAATTTGCACCTGGAACTGAAAAATTTGCCGTCACAAATTGCTTCAGATCAAAACCAGGTTTGTCTTTCTGGTCATTGTAATCCTTCATGATCAGCTCCGGGTCGCGCCGTGGCGTTGCGTCAACAAATGTTTTATTATCGGGAAAAATGTCCGACAGTTGCACAGCCTCAAATAAACCCGGAAATAATTGCCTTGGAGTATGAATTTGCGCATAGGAAACGCTAAAAACAACAAACAGAAATAGCGTTAATAACAATTTTTTCATGCTTATAATAGTATTATAATAAGTGTTAGGATTGAAAACTTTTTATTACAGGTCGGAAATTGGTAAAATATTAATTATAAGCAAGGTATAAAGAATTTCTAATTAAGAGTTTAATGCACGTTTTTTATAAAAAAAATATGAACGAAAAAGACCTTTAGAACGCGCTATTAATGTTTTTGATCGATAAAATTTAAAATAGTTTTTATCATTTTTAAGCAGAAACTCATTTTTTAAGTATAGATTTAGACATCTAAAAACCATTGGCTTCGACATGAGAATATTTATACTAACCCTGTTCTTGTCATTTCTTGGATACTCGGCCTACTCATCTGTAAAAACAGATAGCCTTTTAACGCAATTGAAAGTTGAGCTGTCGAAAATTAAGACTTATGACGGTCAGAAAGAACAAAGGATAAACAAACTGAAAGCCAGATTAGATGCCACCCCAAAAACAGACTACAATACCCAGTATAATATTTGCAGCGAGCTATATGAGGAATATAAATCATACCAGTTTGAAACAGCATATGCCTACACTCAGAAAATGATGGATGTGAGTAAGGCAACCCATAGCCTTACCCGCGAAAATGATACCAAAATCAGGGTTGCGTTTCTCTTGTTATCGTCAGGAATGTTTAAGGAAGCCTTTGAAAGCTTGCAGCAAATTAATACCCGTTTACTCAATGACAGTTCAAAATTGGAGTATTATGCTATAAAGGAGCGTGCCTATTCGGATCTGGCCGACTATAACAATGATAAAAACTTCGCGCCTTTTGACAAAACACAATCACTCAAATATCTCGATTCAGCTATTGCTTTATCAAAACCTAACTCCTTTGATCTATTACGGCACATGGGCGACAGGCAAATACGTTCGGGACAAGCTCAAAAGCCATTTTATTATATCAACTTATTGAACAATTACCCGCTTACTGCACACCAGCGGGCGATGGCGGCAACTGCGTTGAGTGCTTTCTATCAGGGGCCTGAACATGCTGATGACAGGATAGCTCTTTTGGCTATTGGGGCTATTAATGATATCCGGTCGTCAACAAAGGAAACATTGGCAATTTTTAAACTCGGGCAGGAATTGTATTCACAGGGAAATGTAAATGATGCTTATGCCTTTATCAAGCAGGCGATGGACGATGCCGAGTTCTATGGCGCCAGACTTCGCAAAATAAAAATAGGAGCCGTTTTGCCTATAATTGCTGCGAAAAAGATCATTCTTGCTGAAAACGAAAAGAATAAATTCCTGATCTATTTACTGTCTATCACGGTTGTGGCGATTTTGATTTCCCTTGTATCATTTATTGTGTTTATTCAACTGAAACGATTGAAGGTTAAAGAAAAAATCATTGAAGAAAAGAACATACTGCTGGAAAAGATAAATGATAAGCTTATTGAGGACACCCATATCAAAGAAGAATATATCGGTTACTTTTTCAATGTGATATCAGGGTACATTCTAAAGCTCGAGAAACTAAAAAGGAATGTGGAGCGAAAGATCACTATAAAGAAATATGATGATGTGCTACTGTCTGTAAATGAGATTAATATCAAAAAGGAAAGAGAAGCGCTCTTTTATACCTTTGACCACATATTCCTAAAAATCTTCCCTAACTTTATTAGTACCTTCAATTCTCTCTTCAAGAAAGAAGATCAGATATGGCCAAAGGATAATGAGGTATTAAATACGGACCTGCGAATATTTGCCCTCATGCGACTTGGAATCAGCGATGTGGAAACCATAGCCAATATCCTCGAATATTCTGTCAACACCATCTATGTTTACAAGATGCGTATTAAAGCAAAAGCTCTTGTGCCAAGCGATGAATTTGATCATCGCATTATGGATATTAAAGCTATCGAAGTGCTTAATAAGGCGTAAATCAAAGGCTGCTTTAAAAAGAATTATTGGGAAGTTTGCCATCTTCCATTGCGCATAAAAAGCGGTTTTAGCAGGTATCTGCAATCAATAATTTTGCTAAATTAATACCCAATTAGGTTAAATAAATAGCTTATTCCCCTAAATTTAGTTTATATTTTTTTTGACACATTGTTTTGTAAATTACTATATATGAGATAATTGTATTTATAAAATGCCGTTTTTTCTTATATTCTACAAAAACATATAGGTAATTTTACTGCGTATTTATTACTTTGCTTTAAGTGGGATGTGATGTAATGAAAAAGTTGCTTGTAATTTTAAAAAGTAGTAACTTAGATTATATCGGATTTCCCCTAATAACCAATTAACCAAATAAAATAATTTACCGGCACAGCAAAGTGCACCACTTAATTCAGTAATTGTAATTGTTACAGGTTGCACTTTTTGTTTTAAGGTTTCAAGTAACTGGATAGTATACAAGTTATGCGACGGCAATATTTTTTATGAACCAATTTGTAAACCTAATTAGCAAATGAAAAATAGAAAGGATACCAACATTCCCCCTTAACAAAGCAGCCGAGTGTAAACTAGTTATATCAGAATATTTGCATCTCAAAATATTCATAACATATAGGTTTACTAATGCTAAACTAACTAACTAATCAATAAACCGTTCAACCCAAATTTTATGCATTTTAAAAATTTACTCAAAGTAAGTTGCTACTTTATCTTACTATGTTTATTTGCGTTGCCTGCTTTGGCCCAAAACGTAGTAATTACAGGTAAAGTAACCGACTCAAAAGATGGGTCGCCTATCCCAGGTGTGTCCATTGTGGCCAAAGGCACTACAGCAGGTGCCGTAACTGATGTTAATGGTAATTTCAAATTTTCAGCGCCCTCGTCTGTAAAAACACTAGTAATTTCATTTATTGGCTATGAACGCAAGGAAGTCCCGGTTACAGGCGCTCCGCTCAGCATCTCGCTTAATCCTACCTCAACCACACTTAGTGAAGTAGCGGTAGTAAGCGTGGGTTATGGCTCTGCTCGTAAAAAGGACGTAACCGGAGCCGTCGAAAATATCTCCGCCAAAAACTTTAACCAGGGCGCTATCATTAACCCTATTGATCAGCTATCAGGTAAGGTAGCAGGTTTAACTATCACACAACCAGGTGGTGACCCTAACCAGGTTGCTTCGGTTCGTTTAAGAGGTCAGTCATCTCTTGCCGGGGGCTTATCACCACTATTTGTAGTTGATGGAGTCATTCTGGATAATCCTAACCAATTTCAAAATATTCCCCCGGATGATATCGCATCATATGACGTTTTGAAAGACGCATCAGCAGCTGCCATTTACGGATCGCGCGGTGCAAACGGCGTAATCATCGTTACCACCAAAAGAGGCGCAGCAGGAAAGGCTGTTATTACCTATGATGGCTTAGGTGGATTCAGCAATCAAAGCAAATATTATGACCTGTTAACGCCAGATCAATATCGCTCAGCAATTACGGCGCTTAATTCAACCAACGTTGCTACATATGACAAGGGAGGGAATACAGATTGGCAAAAGGCCATCACCCGCACTGCATGGCAGCACAGGCATACGGTATCCCTTTCTGGTGGTAGCGGCAGCTCGAATTATATAGCTTCAGCCAATTATTCAAAACAAGATGGTATCGTGCTTAACTCAGGTAAAGAACAATTAGGCTTGCGGTTCAATGGCGAAACCAAGG
>JAFAKI010000188.1 GCA_019235595.1 Mucilaginibacter sp.
AGCGATCTTTTCTTTAGGGAACATTTCGTAAACTACAGCTGCTGATACAGAAAGCAAGGCACCACCGCCTAAGCCCTGTAAGAAGCGGAAAAACACGAGCACCCAGATATTGCTTGCCTGTCCGCACATAAAGGAACAGAATACAAACAGGATGATGGAGCCAATGTAATATACCCGCCGACCCAACGCGTTGGTCAGGAAGCTGGTCATCGGAATGATGATCACGTTGGCAATAGCGTAAGAGGTGATCACCCAGGCGGTATCTTCGAGTGTAGCGCCCAGGTTACCGCTCATGTAGTTAAGAGCTACGTTTACTATCGAAGTATCGATCAGCTCCATGATCGCAGCGCCTATCACCGTTACGATCAACAATTTTTTTTGAAACTCGGTCATGATTTTATACCGATTGGTATTTTTAGTGATACAATAAACCCTTTATATTGCATCCAAAGTGGTACTACTATCGCTCTGAATTGCAGGACAAAGGTAGAGCATAAATTATACCAATTGGTATTTTAATTGTCATAATTTGGAGTTAGTTAATCAGTGATTAGTTAATCGGTGATTAGAGATCAGGTTATGAGTGGAAATGCAATTGGGGTAACCTTGTTCGTTTTTGTCTCAATCTATCCCGGATTAGGAAACGAACGAACATCCCACCACGTCATGGCGAGGAACGAAGCCATCTCCAAACTGTGCAGATAAAGGAGAGGAGATTTGTTAAAGAACGTTTACCTTAAAAATTATGGTCCATGAATGTCCTAAGTAGAGATTGCTTCGTTCCTCGCAACGACGCGCGGTGAGAGGCGGCTGTTTCACTTTGTTCTGCTCCATTCCTACTTATCAAACGAACGAACGGGTAGTGATAGTTGATTGAGTTGATTAGGTTAAGTGGTTGATTAAGTTCTTATCTAACTCAATCAACTTAATCAACCAAAAAATAACACACCCTGCACCTTGGCTCGTAGCTTTCCTTTTCGCCAAGCAAAATGGTTCCGGCATCGGGAACTGTACGGTAGGAGTACAGGGCAGGATTGCCGCATTTAACGCATACGGCGTGCACTTTGGTGACAGACTCCGCGATGGCCATCAGGGCAGGCATAGGACCAAAAGGGTGGCCTTTGAAATCCATGTCCAGGCCTGCGATAATTACGCGTACTCCGCGATTCGCGAGGATATTGCAAACATTGGGCAGTTCTTCATCAAAAAACTGGGCTTCGTCAATACCTACCACCTGCACATCGCTGCCCAGGAGCAAAATTGCGGATGAATTGTCGACAGGAGTAGAGGGGATCGAGTTGGCATCATGCGATACAACGTCGGTTTCATGAAAGCGGTTATCGGTGCGTGGTTTAAATATTTCCACCTTTAACCGGGCTATTTGTGCACGGCGCATCCTGCGTATCAGCTCTTCGGTTTTGCCCGAAAACATCGACCCGCAAATTACTTCGATACTGCCCCCCAGTTCACTTCTACGCTTAAAAACATCTTCGTTATACAGCATTACAAACTCCTTATAACGGGCAAATATCATAATTAAATGTTACTTTTGATAAGCAATTGCACATACCGCCATGAAGCAACAGGAAGTTTTTAAAAAGATAGGCACCATCATAAAGGAGCTGAACGACCAATATAATTACCTGGTTGAAAACGAAAATGAGCTGAATGATCTTGAGCTTGAATTGTTTGTAGCCAACGCACATTTCCTGGTTGATCACTCCGAAGTATTACGCAAGCTGAACCTGAACAAACCACAAGCTCCAAAGCCGGCGCCACCTAATGAACCGCGCTTTTTTGAACCTGTAGTGCATCAAGCCCCTCCGCCACCCGCCGAAACAGCGCCAGCGCCCCAAAAGAAAGAAGAACAACCCGTTCCGCATATTGACTTGAGGGGTGACGATACCGGTACAGATTACTCTTACATCAAGCAAGAGCCCGAAGTGATCAGGCATGAGCTTAAACTGGAGGATATACCCAATATTGAGGAAGAGGATGAAGCGCCTGTAGAAAAGGTTCACCCGCCTGTTAAGACGCCAAAATACGAAGCCCCCAGGGTTGAAATAGTTCCTCCGGCCGTAAAAGAGACGGTTAAACCGCAGGTAGATATCGACGAGAAAGAGGGAATGTTAACCATTAACCAAAGGATTTCCGCCCAGCTTAATGCCAATGCCTCCAGAAATGCAGAACATACCAGCGCACAGCCTATTGCGGACCTAAAACAAGCGATCACCCTGAATGATAAGCTGCTTTATATTAAAGACCTATTCAATGGCTACAATCTGGCCTATAGCGAAGCCCTGGATATTCTGAACCGTTTTAACTCATTTGATGAGGCTGAGAACTTCCTGAAGACAAGTTATGCTGCCAAAAATAATTGGGACGCTAAAGCGGCTACTGCTGAGAAGTTTTATGCTTTGTTGAGGAGAAGGTTTTCTTGAGTGGCAGTATTTTATAAGTTGCAGTAGCGAGTAGCAGTGGCAGTAATGCTCTTTACTGCAAACTGTCTATAACTATTCTTCGGAAGCCCATTTTCTGATCAGCTTCTTACTGTACGCGCGAGCTTCGTCAATTGAAAAAGTTTTTTCAGGTCTCGACTTTAGTGCAGCCTTTTTCTGCAATTGCTGATAACTTTCCTCGCTTATCAGCACATATTTTTTTTGTCGATTGTAAGATGTGTCATACCGTCACTTAAACTTTACACTAAAATAAAGAAATAATATCGGTTCTCCCACTAATAAACAATCCCCATCCTATTTGAATCAAGTTTTACCAGTATGAAAAGCATGATGGTGAAGCTGAGCAACGAAGACCCGCCATAGCTGATGAGCGGCAACGGGATCCCGATAGACGGCACAATACCTATCGTCATCCCAATATTGATGATCACATGGAAGAAGATGACCGAAGCCACGCCATAAGCATACACCCTCGTGAATGTCGATCGCTGTCGCTCGGCAACCCTTATAATACGAAGCAACAGGAACAGGTATAAACCCAACACCACGGTAGCACCGGCAAAACCCCATTCCTCGCCTACGGTACAGAAGATAAAGTCGGTACCCTGCTCCGGCACAAAGGAGTATTTGGTTTGTGTGCCCTGCATGTATCCTCTGCCCCATAGTTTGCCAGAGCCAATGGCAATCTTGGACTGGTTTACATTATAACCCTTACCTTTTATATCGGTGGTGATCCCTAGTACAATGTCAATACGTACTTTTTGGTGTGGTTTTAAAACTTTGCTGTAAATAAAATTGACACTCAGTACAAATGCCACGCAAATACCCAATCCTGCTAAAATAACCGGCATTAATTTCCTGTTTCGCCTGAAAAGGAGCAGAATGATTATTGCAATGGCCAAAAGCGCACCAATAATGTAGGCTAGATTATTAACCTTTAAAGTGAGTACAAATAGCGCAATAAACAACCCCTCAAGTATTAAAAAATAGGGCGAAACACCCTCGCGGTATAACACGAATATCAGCGAACTGAAAACCAATGTCGAGCCAGCATCAGGTTGCAGCATGATCAGGAGCATCGGGAAACCGATAATTGCTAACGAAATCATGAACGACTTGGGATCTGTTACGCGAATGTTGGTTCCGCTTAAATACCTCGCCAGCAATAAACAAGTGGTCAGCTTAGCTAACTCTGAAGGCTGTAATCTAAACCCGCCTCCGATAGATATCCAGGCCTGGTTGCCACCCACATTCCGCCCTACAACCAACACCAGCATGAGCAGCAGCGTCGTTATGCCGTAAAAGACCGGGGCAAGCGTACTAAAAAAACGGCTCTCGAGCAGCAGGATAACTATTGCCACTACGCTGCCTACTATGATATAAATAAACTGCTTCCCGTAATCGGTGCTCAGGTCGAAAAACGAGGGATGCTTTTCATCATATACAGCCGAGTGGATATTCAGCAAGCCGATGGTACAAAGCGCCAGGTAAACAAATACAATCGCCCAATCAACATTAAAAAAGAATCCACGTTGCTGCTGTTGCTGGTAACTATAGTTACTTCTGCTCCTCATCTTCCCTCCTTTCTAACTGGTAAGCTGAGGTGCCGTATTTGTTCTTATTCTTTTTGTGGCCTGCTCCAATTGACGCTTTCTTATCCGCACTATCCGCTTTATGTTTTGCGGTGTCTTTGTTTGACGGTGGCAGCTTCAATTTCGGTCCCTGGTAATAGTTATCAAGTGCCGGCAACCGGTTGGCATTCATAATGTATTCCGGAGTCATGCCATTAGGCCGGGAGGAAATACTATCCCTCAAATACTTTTCGACAATAAAACTGGCAATCGGTGCCGCCCATTTTGAACCCTCGCCCGAGTTTTCTACTACTACTGCCACGGCGATCTTGGGATTATCTCTCGGAGCATAGCAGACAAATAAAGAGTGGTCTTCGCCGTGATTATTCTGCGCAGTACCTGTTTTACCGCACATAATGATGCCTGGTATCTTTGAACCAGCAGCTGTACCACGGTCGACCACCGCCTGCATACCATTGATGACTGGCTCAAAATACTGCGAATCGATACCTACATAGTTTTTAACCCGGTATTCAGGCTTAATGATCTCCTTATCGCCAATACTTTTAATAAGGTGTGGCTTATAATAGAAGCCGTGATTGGCGATAGTAGCATCGATATTAGCTAACTGTAACGGTGTCGCCAACAACTCGCCTTGCCCGATCGCTAATGAAATCACTGTACTTGAGCGCCAGCCTCCCGTATGATATACTTTATCATAATGAGCAGCAGTAGGCAGATTACCTTTTCCTTCACTTGGCATGTCCAAACCTAACCTGGCGCCCAACCCAAATTTTGCCACGTTACCTCTCCAATTAGTAAAAGTTGATGCTGTCTGCCTCGCGCCATTGTAATTCATCAATCTGTCAAACACCCACGAAAAATATCCATTGCACGATTCGGCCACTGCGCTTGCCAGATTTACTACACCATGACGCTCGTTATGGAAACAGTTAACTCTATGATTGCCTGACCAGTAATACCCGGGGCAGTTATAAGTTGTTTCGGGCGTAATAATACCCTCCTGCATGGCAATCAAAGCGCTCAGCGGCTTAAATGATGATCCCGGCGGGTAGGTGGCCTGAATTGGTCTTACGAAAAATGGCTTATAGGGATCCTTATACAGTTCTGCCGCATTGTTACCTCTTTCGTGCCCCACCAGCAAATTTGGATTATAAGTAGGGCTGCTCACATAACAAAGTATCTCACCCGTAGAAGGTTCAATAGCCACAATGCTACCTACCTTGTTCGTCATCAGCCTTTCACCAAGCTTTTGAATACGCAGGTCAAGTGATGATATCAAACGTTCGCCTGCTACCTGCGCTGTATCATATGCACCATTGGCATAATGTCCTTTAAACCTGCTGCGCGAATCGACCAGATCGTTTTCTACACCACGTCTACCGCGCAGTACATTCTCATACGAACGTTCAACGCCTGTTACACCAATAAAATCACCAGGATGATAGTACCCGCCCGATTTCTTGATATCATTGTCGTTTACCTCACTGATGTAGCCTAAGAACTGCGCTGCCACCGAGTCCGGGTAGGTACGCAGGTAACGTGGGGATGAATCAAATCCGGGAAATTCAGACAAACGCTCCTGTATAGCTGCAAATGCCTGGGCTGATAATTGCTTTTCGAAAGGGGATTGTAAGCGTGGTGAGTATTTTACGGCTTTTTCAAATCGTTTATCAAACTCAGCTCTATCTATGTTTAATAATTTACAAAATGCAACCGTATCGAAAGGCTTCACCAGGTTGGGTGTCACCACGATATCGTAAAAGGCCTCGTTTTGTACTAATATTTTTTTATTTCGGTCGAGGATTGGTCCTCGCGCAGGGTTTTTGTAAACCTTGCGCAACACATTGTTTTGAGCATACAACAGATACCGGTCATCAATGATCTGGATATAAAATAACCGGGCAAGAAGTATCAGTATAAGCGTTATAAAGATACCTGCAATTACATAACGCCGCTCAAAAAAACTGTTCATTTAGCGTTTCCTCTTTCTGTAAAATAAAAATCCTGAAAGCAGCATCAAAAATACAGTAAAAATAGAACTCAACACAAAGCGGCTTAGTGTGAATGGTATCTCGGATAAGCGAAAAACTTCCAAATTGAACAGGAAAAAGTGATGGGCTAAGGTCAGTATCAGGGCGTAGGTAAAAAACCAGCGGGTACCCATTACGCTCAGGGTCGGCTCAGGCTCGTTATCAAAGCCGTCTTTCTGAACGGTGACACTGATAAATAATATTCTTACAAATGCTAATAAAACACAAGATGCGGCGTGCAGGCCCGGCGTATCGTAAAACGCATCGATGATGATCCCCATCAGAAACGACAATGCAAAAAGCAGCAAATTCGGCGTTTCAAATGGCAACAACAGGATAAACATGATGTACAGGTACGGCGTAGACAGGTTGTATAGGGTAATGTTCTTCAACAAAAACACCTGTAAAAAGATCAGCGATATGAATCGCAAAAAGTTGATTAGTATAACCCTATTCATTTTTCTTTTGCTGCGCCTCCAGTCCCGCCTGCTCTTCAGCAAATTTGTTTACAACTACGTCTACATACTGCAGCTTACCATAATCCACAGCAAGTTTTACTTCCATATTTAACGCATATCCACCGGTTTTGATGTGCAGGTTACTTACCTTTCCGATAGGTATCCCTGCCGGAAAAAGCGAAAACTCCGAGGTTACCACCTCCTCGCCTAAGTGTGGTTGTGCATTGTTGGATACATCTTTCAAATATCCTTTGTGCGGATCCAGGTCATCGGCCCACTCGATATACCCTATCTCGTGATTCTTTGCCAACATGGCGCTGAACCTTGAGTCTTTATGCAAAAGCGATTGCACTATAGACATATGCGGACCAACAAACACCACCTTGCCCACTATTCCTGAGCTACAAATCACTCCCATACCCTTTCCAATCCCTTGCAGACTTCCCCGGTCAATAGTGATATAATTATTGCTGCGGTTGGTGGAATTATTGATCACCTTAGCCTCGATATAAGTGTATTGCTGCTTGTAGATAGTATCCTTAACCTGTTTTTTGTTAACGCTATCGACGTAAAACGATGCCTTCAATTGTGTCCTCAAACGGGCATTTTCTTTGGCAAGGCTGTCATTTGTCTCGCGCAAGGATAAATAACCGTACAACTCATTAACCTGGGCATACAAGCCGCCGGTTATTTTGTTGGTTGAATTAATGAAAGATGCTTTTTGAAAGGAGTTGTATTTAATATAAATAACAAGAGAGCTTATCTCGAAAATAATAAAAAGAAAAAATGCGTTGTACTTATTGATAAATATCCAGAGGTTACGCATTGGTCAGATCAGATTTGAGATATGAGATTTGAGATGTGAGATACCCTTTGAGATTGTAAACTATATTAAATATAAGCTAATCAGTCTCAAATCTCATATCTCACATCTCATATCTAAGATTACTGCATTAAGAATTTAAAATTCCCTATATTTTTCAATGCGGTTCCGGTTCCGCGAACTACTGCACGAAGTGGATCTTCGGCTACGTGAACAGGCAGTTTGGTTTTCGCTGCAACACGTTTATCCAAACCACGCAGCAACGCACCACCGCCGGTTAAGTAGATACCGGTTTGGTAAATATCGGCAGAAAGCTCAGGCGGAGTAATTTCCAATGCTTTCAAAATAGCTTCTTCTATTTTAGAGATAGATTTATCCAGGCAGTGAGCGATCTCGGTATAAGAAACCATGATCTGCTTGGGAACACCGGTCATCAGGTCGCGGCCCTGTACAGCAAAATCTGATGGTGGATCTGGTAGTTCTGGTAATGCCGAACCCACTTCGATCTTGATCTTTTCTGCAGTACGGTCGCCAATCATAATATTATGCTGACGGCGGATATATTGAACGATGTCTGAATCGAAGTTATCACCCGCAACACGGATTGATTGGTCGCAAACGATACCTGACAAGGCGATCACCGCAATTTCAGTTGTACCACCGCCAATGTCGATGATCATGTTGCCCATTGGTTCCTCTACGTCGATACCGATACCTACTGCAGCGGCCATTGGCTCGTGGATAAGGTAAACCTCTTTAGCGCCGGCAATCTCAGCTGAGTCGCGCACCGCACGTTTCTCTACCTCAGTGATCCCCGATGGAATACAGATCACCATACGCAATGACGGGAAGAACCAGCCTTTGCCTTTGTTGATCATCTTGATCATTCCGCGTATCATGTGCTCGGCAGCATTAAAGTCAGCAATTACGCCGTCCTTCAATGGACGCACTGTGCGTATATTTTCATGGGTCTTACCCTCCATTTGCATCGCCTGCCGTCCAATGGCGATCACTTTGTTGGTTGTGCGGTCAAACGCCACGATGGATGGCTCGTCAACCACTACTTTGTCATTGTGTATGATAAGGGTATTTGCGGTACCTAAATCAATAGCTATTTCCTGTGTGAAAAAATTAAAAAGACCCATTGGCGATTGTCAAATAATAGTATGTAAAGTTGTATAAAAATAACTTAATAATTACAAGTTGCTATTAAAAGCGTTAAAATTCACAACTTATTACGTGTTATTATTAATTAATGTTTAAAATGTCGTACTCCAGTCATAACCATAGAGATACGTTTTTGGTTTGCCATGTCTATAGAGTCCTGATCCTTGATTGATCCGCCAGGTTGCAGCACAGCTGTGATACCTGCCTCTGCTGCTAATTGCACACAATCATTGAATGGAAAAAATGCATCTGAAGCCATTACAGCGCCGTTTAAGTCGAAACCAAATTCAGCGGCCTTTATAACTGCCTGTTTCAGAGAATCAACCCTTGAGGTTTGCCCAACGCCGCTTGCCATTAACTGATTATTTTTTGCAAAAACAATAGTATTAGATTTAGTATGCTTCACCACCTTATTGGCGAAGAAAAGGTCTTTCAATTCTTGTTCGGTGGGTTGTTTTTCAGTAACGGTTCTCATTTGATCCGGACCTTCAACTACCAGGTCTTTGTCTTGCTCGATCACACCGTTCAATAAAGTCTTAAACTGCTTTAACGGCAATTCCACGGGCTGACGGATCAAGATAATACGGTTCTTTTTCTCGCGCAATACCTGCACCGCTTCATCAGTATAAGCAGGGGCAATTAATACTTCGAAAAATATTTTGTTGATCTCTCTCGCAGTATCGGCGTCGATCTCTTCGTTGGCAATGATCACCCCGCCAAAAGCTGATACCGGATCACAAGCCAAAGCGTCAATCCAGGCCTCCTTTATGAATGAACGACTGGCGATACCGCAAGCATTGGTATGTTTTAAGATAGCGATGGTTGGTTCAGTAAACTCATCGATCAGTGACACGGCGGCGTCAACGTCTACCAGGTTATTGTACGATAACTCTTTGCCATGCAGTTTGGTAAACATAGCATCCAGGTTACCATAGAATACACCTTTCTGGTGCGGGTTTTCGCCATAGCGTAAAGTCTGGCTTTTTTGAATGCTTTGTTTGAAAACCGGCAATTGCTCATCCTGGTTAAAGTATTCAAAAATAGCTGTATCGTAATGAGAGGTGATGTTAAAAGCTCGTTGTGCGAATGAACGGCGCTGATCAATGGTGGTTTTACCATTTTGTGTTTTCAGGATTTCGCCTAATTCAATATAATCGTCTTTTGATGCGACGATAACCACATCTTTAAAATTCTTCGCAGCGGCACGAATTAGAGAAATTCCGCCGATATCGATCTTCTCGATCACGTCAGCCTGGCCTGCGCCTGATTTTACAGTTTCCTCGAAAGGGTACAGGTCAACGATTACCAGGTCGATTTCTGGTATTTCATATTGTGCCAGTTGCTGCTCATCGCTTTCAAAATTTCTTCTTGCCAGTATACCGCCAAACACCTTTGGGTGAAGAGTTTTTACACGTCCACCTAAGATAGACGGGTACGAGGTTAAATCCTCAACTGCGATCACCTCGGCACCTAAGCTGCGGATAAAAGTTTCCGTTCCGCCGGTGGAATAAATATTCACTCCGAGGCGGCTCAGCTCATGGATAATGGGTTCAAGATTGTCTTTGTAATAAACTGAAATTAAAGCGTTTTTTATTTGAACAGGATGGCTCATGGACACACGATTTTTAAAGCCGCAAAGGTAGGGAATTGTGACCAGTTATCTGTGATCAGTGATCAGTTTTTTTATTATTGGTGATTAGTTAACCGGTGATCAGTTAATCAGGTTATAAGCGGCTTAAAAATAATCGTTATCAAGAAGTTGATTGTTGCTTGAGATAGTTGATATATCCGTTGATTAATCGCATACATTCATCACAGTTACCTTGCAATTTTTCAAATACTTCTTTGTTAATATAATCTTCGTCTAACGCTACTATTAGGTGGTCAATGGTTTCAGATGCAGAGCCGCGGGCATTTATAAAAAACTTCCGCGAGTCGATATAATGGTATCGTCCATGACCTTCTGCAATATTATTTCCAACAGAACGTGATGAGCGGATAATTTGGTCAGCTAATCGATATTTTTCGTCTACTGGAAAACTTTTGACTAATTCAGAAATATCTTTTCGAAGAGCATGGGCCTTTTTCCAGGCTTCCAGATCGGTAAATCCTCTCATAATAATAAGGTTAGGTATAAAAGCTTAGTTTATTGTTCAATCATTATTCAGCCAATCACAACTTACCCCGATTAACTGGTTAACTGATTAACCGGTCACTGATCACTAACAATCAGCTCTTCATCTTCCGCAACAAACTTTCTATCACCCTCGGAAAATGCTGATGCTCTAACTGCTGGCCTTTGAATTTGATAATTTCCAGCGTGTCACCGGGTTCGATCTTGAAGCGTGACTGGTGGAGGATTTCGCCTTCGTCAAATTTTTCGTTTACGAAGTGTATGGTAATGCCCGATTCTTCTTCTTTGGCTGCCAGAACGGCGTTATGAACATGATCGCCATACATGCCCCTTCCGCCATATTTGGGCAATAATGCAGGGTGAAGATTAATAATTTTATTAGGGAATGCCTTAAGCATATTTTCTGGAACAAGCCATAGAAAGCCGGCGAGCACGATCAGGTCGACCTGCAGGTTTTTCAATAACTTGATGATATTATCGGTTTGATAAAACTCCTCGCGGGTAAAAATGTGCGACGGCACCTCGAAATTGTCGGCACGCTGCAACACATAGGCCTGCGGGTTATTGGTAAGTATCAATACTACTTCGGCTTCGGAATTACGTTTAAAATGCTCCATTATTTTCTGGGCATTTGATCCCGAGCCGGAAGCAAAAATCGCGATCCTTTTTTTCATTGATATTATGGTTTCAGCGGCATAAGGCTTTAATATAATCGGCCGCTACAATTTCTGTTTTTCTCTTAGCGTTTTTACCCCAATTTGTTAACCTTTTGTCTATTACCTTCAAAGATTTCTGTTCAAACGGCTATTAACACGACTCAAATATAAAATTTTGATCTGTTAAACAACACATCATTGCGATTTTACCCTAACAAAGCCCCACTGATAAATTACCCGTTTTTGTGTTGGGGAATAGTAGGTTTGCAAGTCCCCTGTTTGCAACACCAGAGAGTACTGTCCAAGATTGACGATACGTGCGGTCAGAAATGGCTTAGAATGTGTTGTTGTATCCCCGATGCGAGTTATTGTATCCTTACACATCATGTTTACATTCAAAAAAAGCTTATCCTGCGAAAGTGCCCATCCGCCCCTGGTCGCCTGTGTCAGGCAATCAAAATTGGTATAGGTACAGGTATTGTCGGGGTTAAACTTAAAAATCTGTGTCATCAGGCACGCGGTATCGAGTGTTAATACGCGCGTTGCGCTACTGCCTATGTAAGTGGTAACCTGTGCCGACGACAACTGCCATTGATTCTGGGCAATCAACGTTGCAACATAATCCTGGTTGCTTTTTTTGCATGAATTAACCATCAAACCAACTGCCACAACTACAAACAGAAGTACTAACCGGATATTGAATTTCATTTTATAACAGATATACAAAATTATGAAATGTATGCCATACTGATTAAGCAGCGAATATATAACTATAAAAATTGCTATTTAGTTTAATCGCAAAAGTTTAGTTGGTTAGGTTGGATTGGTTGAATGGTTGATTAAGTGACGTGATCAACTTAACTTAGTCAACTCAATCAACTTATTCAACTACTTAACTATGCTAATCCCCTTCGAAAAACTAAAATCCGAATTCAAACGGGTTCTGCTTTCTCTTAATTTTAATGCAGAGGATGCGGAACTGAGTGCCACTATATTTGCTGAAAACAGCCGCGATGGTGTGTACACCCACGGGCTTAACCGCTTTCCTGCCTTTGTTCAATATGTAAAGGATGCCTTGATCGTACCTAACACAAAGCCAAGCCGGACGGGCGGCTTCGACGCCATTGAACAATGGGATGGACACCTGGGTGTTGGCACATTAAACGCTACCTTCTGTATGCACAGGGCAATCAATCTAGCTCATGAATACAGCATCGGTTGCGTGGCTATCAAAAACACTAACCATTGGATGCGTGGAGGCACCTACGGCTGGCAGGCTGCCGAAGCGGGGATGATCGGGATATGCTTTACCAATACAATTGCCAATATGCCACCCTGGGGTGGCATTGATCCGCGTTTGGGGAATAATCCGCTGGTGATTGGCATTCCGAGAAAGGGAGGGCATATTGTACTGGACATGGCGATATCTCAATACTCTTTCGGTAAGCTCAACCTCTATAAATCAAGAAATGAGCAACTGCCTTTACCCGGAGGTTACGATAAAGATGGCAACCTGACCACCGATCCTGGCGAAATAATTGATTCTGTGCGACCGTTGCCTATCGGCTTCTGGAAAGGCTCAGGACTATCATTGGTTCTTGATCTGCTGGCTGCCGTTCTAAGTCAGGGGCGGTCAACAGGAGATGTAACCAAAGGTGGATCTGAGTCGGGCGTATCGCAGGTATTTATATGTGTAAAACCGGATAACGGACCACAAACAGACGCTATCATCAAAAATATTCTTGACTATACCAAAAGCAGTCGCATTGAAGGCGAAGGGAAAGAAATATTATATCCTGGAGAAAATACTTTGCGTATCCGAAAGAAAAGCATGGAGGAGGGTGTTTGGGTAGATGATGAGATATGGAAAAAAGTACAACAACTATAACATCGCAAGATTGTTATCCCTTTTATGACCGAATTTAGATTTCTCACACTTCCCGATGGACGACAACTAAGCTACGTGGAGTTTGGGAAAAGCGATGGTTACCCTGTGTTCTATTTTCATGGTACCCCTTCCTCGTGCCTGGAGCCGGCGATGATAGGTGAAGAACAATTTTTAAAGCATGATCTCCGGATCATCTCCCCTAGCCGCCCGGGTATGGGACAATCTGACAGGCACAAAAGCCGAACCTTTATTGACTGGACAAATGATACAATCGCATTAGCTGATCATTTATGGATCGATAAATTTGCCATTTTAGGGTATTCCGGGGGAGCGCCTTATACGCTGGCATGCGCATTAAAAATACCAGACCGGCTGCTATCGGCAGTTATCGTTTCCGGGGCTGGGCAAATGAACCAGCCAGAAGTCAAAAACAACCTCAGCCTTAAGCATCGCGTCTTTTGGAAGGTTGCCGATAAATTCCCATTCCTGCTACCTGTTGTGTTGAATAAAATGAAGCAATACCGGAATATGTCCGACGAGGATATTATGAACCGCGCAGAACGAAACATGCCCAAAGCCGATTTTGAAACACTTAAACAAAACAACAGGGTGGCTTTGTCGAAGGAGGGAGCAGAAGAAACGTTTCGCAATATGCGCGGTGTGGCAACGGATGTGAGGTTACCGATTCGTCCGTTAGGGTTTGATTTGGGTGATATTAAATTCCCGATCGCTTTTTTTCATGGGAAGGAAGATAATACCGTACCCGTACATGTTGTCGAGTGGATGGTACCGCGTATTCCTAATGCCAGATTAGTTACTTATCCAAATGATGGACATGTTTCTGCTATTTGCGAGCACTTTGATGAGATAGCAGAGGCGTTATTTGAACAATATTCCCGCATGATGGGATAGGTTGCATACCTACGGCGCGCAAAACCTCTTTATTTTTTCCTACCAACATTTTGCGCCTACAGCGCAGGTGTGTATGATTTAATGAGACCCCATCGGGGTTAAATGTTGGTAGACAAATATGTCTCATTAAAAAATCCCGTTCCGTAGGTACGGAACCTAACGAGCTTATTCAATCATCCCCGCAAACTTCTCCCAAAAACCATCTTTCGGCAATTCTGCAACTATTTCAACAGGTTCCAGTTTAATAGGGTGAATAAACTTAAGCCTGCGGGCATGAAGACTAATACTATTCTTCAAGCTCCCACGTGGATAGCCATATTTATTGTCGCCGACAATCGGACAGCCAAGCGTAGATAGCTGCACCCTGATCTGGTGCGGGCGGCCGGTGATTGGATTTACTTCTATCAAATAAT
>JAFAKI010000242.1 GCA_019235595.1 Mucilaginibacter sp.
TCAGGTGCCCGTTATGCCGGACTGGATGACAACCATATCCATTTCCAGGCTTTACCATTCTACGAGACCGGCAAAACCCAGAAAAGCCCGGTAACCGATAAAGACATCGAACTGACCATGGAGCTGCTCCAAAAAATAAAACCCCAACAGGTATTTGTAGCCGGTGACTTTGCCGATCCGCATGGCACCCACCTGGTATGTTTTAACATTGTGATTGCAGCCTTAAGAAAACTAAGGGAAACCGAAGACTGGGTAAAAGACTGCTGGGTATGGATGTACCGCGGCGCATGGAAAGAGTTTGAAACTTACGAAATAGAAATGGCCGTGCCACTTTCACCACAGGAAGTGTTAAGAAAGCGTAACGCCATCTTCAAGCACCAGTCGCAGAAGGACAGGGCAGTATTCCCGGGTGATGATGCAAGGGAGTTCTGGGTACGCGCCGAAGACCGTAACCGGGAAACCGCACAGGCTTATGACCGCTTAGGCTTGGCGGAATATCAGGCTATGGAGGCGTTTGTGAAATACCATTATTAAAAAAAATATGCACCTGCCGTTCGGCAGGTGCATATTTAAATAAGTCGTTAAGAATCCGATTTACTTACTTTTAAAAATAAGTGGAAATACCGAAGCTTACCCCGCGTGTAGGGCCAATCGTTGCACCAATAGTACTTCCGGTGATGTCGCGCTGTTTTTGAATCCTGTAATTAAGTCTCAATACCGTTTGTGGCGTCGGTCTAAAGCTAACGGCCGGCATTATACTCCAAAGATCATTATACATACGGGTTCCTGTAGCCTGGAAGTTACCCACGTTCCAATCGACATATTCACCGCGCAATGCAAGATTCAGGGTAGCTTTGTTCCAGCCTAAAATTTGACCTTTGATAATTGGCTGAACGATATCAATAAAACCACCAAATTGCCTGTTACTATATGACTGCGGATAATTAGGAGGGATATCCAGGGCGATATAGGCCCATTCTGTAACGATATTGGTATGAGACCAGGGTAAAGTTGTATTAAAATCGACATCAAATACGTTTACTCTTCTTTTGTTATCAATCTTAGCACCTTCGAGTTCCCAGGTATTATAAACACCGCCCATGTACGACAATCCCAACTCGCCGATGTCGTCATTTCCCAATGAAATTTTTGCCGTATAAAGAGGTTCGCCGCTGGCGCTTTTTATAAAGCGGCTGGCGCTGGTTTTAGCTGCCGGCAGAAATGTCTTGCCCTGTGAATTGTCAATGATCGAATCATTAAAACCGCCGGTTACATAAAACTCATATCCAAACATCCAATGGCCGCGATACTCTTTGCCATACAAGCCAAAACCGGGATTGTTCCATGTCGCCGGTAGCATTTGCGACATTGCAACCGGCCGGTCTGTAAATTCCCACTTCGGGCCATCATGATTTTCATTGAATGAACCGATAGGATTAACCACCATACCGCCACGGAGATTTAATAATGGGTGAAATTCAATATCCAGGGCAGCATATTCAATTTCAAATTCCCCTCCTTTTTTAATAGCGTCCGGATCTCCTGTGGGATCATTCTCATATTCAATTTCCGATAAAAATTTGATCCTGTTTGTTATTGACGAAGCAGTGAATAAACTGAACCTCCTGAACTGGAACTGATTTCCAGTGGTGATTCCCGAAGTACCAACATATTGGTAGTTCGCTTCCATGTATCCGCCAATCGCAACCGGGAATTTACCTACTTTGAGGAACGGGCGGTCATAAATTGCATCCATGCTGAATTTTCGTTTCCCAGTATCTGGTTTTTGCGGTGTTTTGAGCAAAGAAGTATCTATCTGAGCACGAACCGATAGCGAAAGGAATATAAAAATGATTATTGGGAGTAGGCGTTTTGAATTCATATTAAGATAGGGTGATACGCAATTGATCTTTTAAAATAGTTACCGGGAACGAGCGAAGATTGGTGTCTGCCGGGCCGGTTTGCACTAAACCTTTATTGCTGAATGTGCTGCCATGCGCAGGGCATTGTAAGCGGTCGCCAAACACTTGCAATTCAGCTCCCTGGTGCGTGCAGCGCATTAACAATGTAGTGTATTGTGTTTCGCTGAAGCGGTATACGCAAATTGGAAACCTTAACTTTTCATGTTGTACAACCACATATTGCCTTGGTGGTTTGTTTGGCGGTTCGATGGCGGCTAATGGCACAACTAAGGAGTTCTCAACCAATTCTCCGGTTACCGGCTTAATGCTGGCGCAACCTTCCAGCATAAGCCCCCCAAAAGATGCCGCTAAGCAAGCTAATCCGCAAGTTTTGATAAACTCTTTTCTTTCCATTTTACAGGGAATTAAGAAATTTAATTATGGCATTCCGGTCTGTTGCACTTAGTTTACTGAAACGGGCCGAGCTAACCGCGGCCTCGCCGCCGTGCAACTGTATCGCTTCCTCTATACTATGGGCACGACCATCATGCATCAAATAGATATTGCCCCCCTGTACATTTCTCGCTAAGCCAAGTCCCCATAAAGGCGATGTCCTCCATTCAGATGTTTTGGCGTTACCCTCGGTATAACCATCGTCAAGTGCTGGCCCCATATCATGAACCAGCAAATCAGTAAATGGACTGAACGTTTGATTAGATAATGCTGCTATAGGCGAATCCCCCGTGGTCATCGTTTGCTTGTGGCATGATTCGCACCCGATCTGTATGAAAAGTTGATTCCCTTTTTGTACGGTCGCATCACCTGCATTTCGCTGATTGGGAGTTTGAAGACAAGTCACATAAAAAACCACCGAATTAAAATCGTCATTGTTTATCTCCGGCGTTGATGCCGGCGGCGGAGTTTGATCAAGATAATTATAAGGGTTGATCGGCATATATGTCGATGTAATGCCCATATCGTGATTATAAGCGGCTGCTGTTTGCTGAAGAAGATTATAAGCAGCGCCCTTACGCCCAAACCGGCAAATATACTTGCCATCTGCACGCGGAACCGACCCGGCAAACGGTGTTACAAACGACGGGATGGTATTATAATTTGGATGCCCGCGAACCCCGTCGGGGTTGTTTTGATTTCGTTTGGCGATGTTCAATATTTCTGTATCGGGCACAGCTTCCAGGAAACCGACACCGGCCGTCAGTGGTGCGATCAGACGGGTGCTGGTTGCTCCCGCAGGTATTTGTTCCGGCGTATAGCCCGGCAAATTGAAGGTGCCAAGCTGGGGGCCACCCTGGTTAAGAAATTTATTACCTGTACTATCGCTTTGGCCAAATCGTGTCAGAATTGTAAACGGATGACCACGGTTATCGCTTGAATGGCAACCGCCGCAGCTATTCGATACAAAATAAGGGCCCAGACCGGTCTCTGATGTCCTTATTGAAAAAAACTGATCATTGCCTTTGGTAAAAAGAATGGTCTGGCTGTTGGTTAAATTATTTACTGGTCCGCAAACCCCAAAGTTGGGGTCAATCATGTCTGGAATTATTTTTTTACAGGAGCTTATAGAAATAACTACCAGAAAGATTGTTAGACTCAAAAGAATTGAAAGGGTGATAAAAGTTCTGCGCATATTCCTTGATTTCAGCGCAACAAAAGTAATATTTATTTAGACTTAATCTAATTAAATATAAATTATTATTTCTGGAAACTGATTTTCAACGATCGACAGCTGCCTCTTTGTTATCTGAAGGGAATGATAAAACGAAAGAATCCCGCTTTTGGCAGGATTCTTTGTAGAAGTTTTAACTTGATTTGACTTTGGGCGTCAGATCAAACGGCACGATCACTTTAATACTGATATTCCGTCCCATATTGAATATACCCGGCTGAACACCCGGCGGTACAGTTGGGTTATCAAAATATTTCAGGCGACTCATGTTTGATTGGTAATTCTTGTTGGCCAGATTGGTTCCTTCCACAAATATCTTTAAGACAGGGATTCCTGCTGCATTCACAATATTACCACCGATGCCGGCACTTATCAAGTTATAACCTGCTGTATAGGTTTCGGTGCCATAAGCCGCAAAATATTTGTCCTGCGCATTGTAATGATCAAAACCTACAAATCCATATACGTTTCGGAATGATCCAAAACCTTTGGCAAATGTACCACGCAGTACCGAGTGCGTATGCAGTGGTGGGATGAATGGCAGGTATTTTAAACTATCGGCTACCTTACCACCGTTGCCCAGGTTGGTTCCGTAGGTTAAACTCAATGCGTTTTCAAAATGCAGCCATTTCCATGGGTGGATATCGAGGTTGAATTCACCACCGTTGATCCGGGCTTTGGTTTGCACGTAACCAAATACCGCATATAGCGGGTATAACGGATTGTGGTATGGTGTTCCATCGGCATTCAACTGCTGCTCCTGGAAGATGTAGTTCTGAATATTGTTGTTAAAGAGTTCGACACTGGCCGAAACATTTGGCAGGGTAAGAAACGCGCCGACATCTTCCTGTACGTCAAATTCGGGTTTGAAATTGCTATTTCCGACATGGTATTCCTGAGAACCCGGGTCTGGGCCATTGGCGGAAAGCTCCGCAATATTCGGCGCACGGAAACCTCTTGCAATATTCGCCTTCATCAGGAAAGCGTCACTGAAATTATAGGTGGCACCAAAACTTCCTGTCGCGCCAGAGAATGTTTTGCTAAGTCCCGAGAAGTGTTGGATCACATTAGGCGCTGTTGTTGGATTGGGGCCGGTATATAACGATGGATAATTAGCAATTGAAGTATCGATATAGGCCGACTGGCTTGTTATAGAGCGACTGTCGTAACGCGCGCCGGCTAAAAGGTCAAGTTTGCCAAAGCTTTTCTTCAGAACGACAAAAGGGCCTATGTCAAATTCGTGATAAGCCGGTATAGGAAACACTGTCGCATCGTTAATCGTATTGTTTTGGTACTGTCCGTTTACGCCCACACTTGTTTCGAGGTCGTCATCCAGCAGAAAATTGTATTTTACATCATAGGTATAAGTGTTTAAGTGCAAATTCAAACCAGGGATCGCCCCATTGGTGGGGTGAACGTATTCACGTCTGTGGCTGTACTGATAGCCCAGGTTTACAATCAGGTTGCCACTGCCTAAGGCGATGTTGGTATTATCGTAAATGCGGTATAGTTGCACATGCTGATGCAAAGGGGTAATAGAGTAGGAATTTAGTACCGATTCCGGAACGATAGGCCTGAAATTATCCGCATCGGTTACCTGGCGTGTAAACTTTCTTGTCGCCGAATCACGGCTGCCATCGGGGATTTCCTGCAGGTCGTCAAATGCCGAGGCGTTCAGGTAAGAAGAGCCCCAGCTTTTGTTCAGCCCGACCATGACGCGGGCATCTTTTTCCTGGTAGCCTGTGCCGTATACCCTGCCGTCGTGCTGGTTCTGATAATCTTTGGCTTCTTTACCCGAGATGATAGTTCCCCAAACCAAGCCGTTCTGATTGCCATAAAGCCTGAATGAGCCACCCCATAAGCCCTGGTTTGTACCATAATCGCCCAGGAATGAGCCCAGTATTTTACCGTTAGGAACAGGCTGTGGTGTAAGCAGGTTGACCACGCCGGCTATCGCGTCTGAACCATAGCTCACACTTGCCGGGCCCTTGATCACTTCCACCCGGTCTACCGAATTTTGATCGACTTCGATGCCGTGTTCGTCACCCCATTGCTGACCTTCCTGACGCATCCCATCTTCCAGGGTTACCACCCGGTTATAGCCAAGGCCATGTATAAATGGCTTGGAAACGTTTGGCCCGGTAGTAACAGCGCTTATACCCGGTAGGTTAGCAATCTGATCAATCACATTGGTTGACGCGGCGTGCTGATCGATATAGGTTTTGCTTATGGCCGCCATTGGTACGGGGTCGCGTTTAATTTCTGTGGCTTTGCTCACGCCGGTGATCACCACTTCAGCTGCTTCAATGGCCGAAACCTGTAACGACACATCTAATGTGGTAGTTTTTCCAAGGTCGACCCTTTGGTTGAAGGTAGCATATCCCACAAAACTTACCTGGAGCAAATAAACGCCCTTTGGCAACTGTCGGAGGGTGTATTTACCGTTAGCATCAGATACAGCGCCAATACGCAAATCAGGAATCGAGATGGTAGCCCCGGGAATAGGTTGGCCATTGGCCTTATCAGTAATGGTTCCGGTGAGTGTTCCTAAAACATCATCGGCCGGGACTTTATGTTTAACAGAACCGGCATTCGCAAATGCCGCAGTAATAGTATATATAAATAGCGTTAAAATGCTATAAAGCAGTTTGAGTTTCATAACGGAGTTTCTTTAAATCAATAATATTGCCAGTAAGGCGAGAAATTAAGCTGGAAATATTATGATAGCGGGGGCGAACGTCCTGCCGAAAGGATGAGGGATATACTTATAAAATCATACTTACCTTGCTTGTAAATATGATCGGAAGAAATATTTGGTATAAAATAATGGTGATCGGGAAGCGCCATGCTGCTATGATGCATGGCATCGCAGATCTGACACTTTTCGGATACCGTGATTTGATGAGAAGTCTGGTGCGTATTGTATTTCGTCCGGTGCTGGTGAGCATATACCATCACCTGTCCTGCTGCAAAGCAGAATAACACGATCCAGGTATAGATGATATGCAGTTTAGTCCGTCTCAAAACCTAATTGCGTTTGATTTTATATATAAGACGCATTTTGCACAAAAATAGTTAAATGTCAGTGCAAAGCACTATGTTATCGTAACAATTTCGTGAGAAAGATGTTCTGCTAAATTCTTTAAACACCATAGTCCGTGTATATTTGGCACATGAAGCCCGCTGAAGTTAATTTAAAATGGACCGAGCTGCAGCAGAAAATAGCGGCAGATTTTGATACCGATACGCCTGATATTAAGGTGATGTTGTTTTTGATAGGGGTACAGGAATTAGGTCAGGGGCCGAAAAAATTCAGCAAGCGCCAAAAAGAAGAGCTGATGCATATTGCCACGTGCAAGCTGTTCAGCCAGATGGGTTTTTACGAGCTCGAAGGCCTCGACCAGGATGGCTGGCCCCACTGGAAGCTGGTTAAAACCATACCGAATTACACCCTGCTGGAACAGGAAATGCTGATGAAATCATTGATAATTGAGTATTTTGAGTTGATGTAGTTTGGTTAGAGAGGTTATAAAAGTTGTAAATGTTAGAAAGGTTGGAATTGTGCAGGTATGACATTTTTTGTAATTTTTTAACCCAATACAGCCAACGACTAATAATAACCACTACAACTTTTATAACCTTTACAACCTTTCTAACATTTATGACCTATGAAAAAACTATTTACCCTCCTATTCCTCCTGATAACCCTAACTGCATTTGCCCGCGGGCCGAAAAATCAATACATCCGAATCAAAACCAGTTATGGCGAATGTATTATCCGACTGTATAATGAAACGCCGCAGCACCGCGATAACTTTATTAAGCTGACCAAACAGGGTTTTTATAATGGCACACTCTTCCATCGTGTGATACAAAACTTTATGATACAGGGCGGTGACCCGGATTCAAAAGATCCAAAAAAAGCTACACCCGGCGCTGAGTTAGGTAATGGTGATGTTGGTTATACTGTTCCCGCGGAGTTTAAGGATAGTATTTTCCACAAGCGTGGCGTATTAGCCGCTGCCCGCGATGATAATCCGAAGAAAGCCTCCAGCGGTTGCCAGTTTTACATTGTGGAAGGTAAACGTTACACCGCAGGCAAATTAGACACTCTTGAAAAAGCGCCCCGCATGAACGGCCATAAATTCCCGCAATGGCAGCGCGATTGGTATGAAAGCGTAGGCGGTACGCCCCAGCTCGACCAAAACTATACCGTTTACGGCGAAGTGGTGATGGGCCTGGATATGGTAGACCGTATTGCCGCAGTAAAAAAAGACACACGCGACCGCCCAATAGTAGATGTGCCGATGTCGGTAGAACTGCTTAGCAAAAAAGAGTGTAAACAATTGGATGAATTGCTGGGACTCGACACAAAATAATTCCGAAATCGAACTTCCGCATTCCGAAATCAAAACATGAAGATCATTACTTATAACGTTAACGGCATCCGCTCGGCAATAAATAAAAACTGGCTGGCCTGGTTACAGGCTACCAATGCCGATGTGGTTTGCCTCCAGGAAATAAAAGCTACACCTGATGTGCTGACCGACCTGGGTTTGGTAGATGCCATGGGCTATCAGCATTACTGGTTCCCGGCAGAAAAGAAAGGCTACAGCGGCACGGCCATTTTTACCAAGATACTACCTAAACATGTAGAGTATGGCTGCGGCATCCCTGATTTTGACCGCGAAGGCCGTAATATCCGGGTTGATTTTGATGATGTATCCGTTATGAGTGTTTATTTCCCCTCAGGGTCAAGCGGCGATGAGCGTCAAATTTTTAAATATCGTTTCATGGATGAGTTTGGTAAATATCTCACCCTCTTAAAGGTTGAATACCCAAAACTGGTGATCTGTGGCGACGCAAACTCATCCGGCTTTTTGCCTGAAGAACGCGAATGGATGGAGAATTTTATCGAGTCGGGCTACATCGACACCTTCAGGCATCTGAATAAAGAGCCGCACAACTATACTTGGTGGAGCTTCCGAGCCAATTCACGCGCCAAGAACCTGGGCTGGCGTATCGATTATGCCATAGCGACGAAAGAACTGGAAGAAAACATCAAACGTGCAGCCATATTGCCGGAAGCAAAGCATTCGGATCATTGCCCGGTACTGCTAGAGTTGGAGTTTTGAAATTAAAGATTTGACAACTTTTTAAAAGCTGTCAAATCTCAAAGTCATTCTTCTACTTCTTCTTTGATCAATCCCTTAATCTGTTCAGCCAATTCTGGCGTTACCGAAAGTCCGTGAACTGTCTTGGCGTGTTCTGCTGCCTGGGTTAAAACTTCTTCTTCGGTTTCTGCATGGATCACGGCTGCACAATCAAAACCGGCGTCTGCGCAATGTAATGTCTTCATAATGTTGCTTGTTTAAGTTTTACAATGATTTACAAACAAAATTATAAGCGGATAAAAACCAGAACGGTATCAAAAGATACACAAGCAAAAATATTTTTCAGGACAGCAATTCAATCCGCCCGCGGAACAACCGGATCTTGTTTTGATGTTCGTAGTCTTTGAGGATGCGGGATATAACCACGCGTGTCGTGCCCAGCTCATCAGCTAATTGCTGATGCGATAATGTCACCGATCTATTTTCGGCTTTCCGGATAGCTGTTTTTAAATATTCCATTACACGGGTGTCAATGTTTTCAAAAGCGACACCCTGGAAGGAGTTGATTAGCTGGTCGTACCGCGTCCGGAACATTTGCATCATATACCGGTTCCACGAGGGATATTTGAGTTGCCATTGTTCGATCATGCTCGCCGGGAAGATCAATACGTCGGTAGGCTCCGTTACCACACCATGCGAGGTGCTTTTATTATTAAAATAAGCCGCAGCTAGTGACATGGTGCAGGTTTCTTCGGCCCTGACATAGTAGAGTAATATTTCCCTGTCCTCACTTTGCTGAAAAACCCGAATAGCTCCTTTGAGTACAATGGGCAGAAACTTCACATATTGACCGTCACGAACGATAACGTCGCCTTTATTAAATGATGCGATCTGCCCATGTTGTGCCAGTTCTTCCTTTAATCCGGGTTCGGTAAAGAAACTGAGCTTTCGCAATACGTCTGTTGAAGTTGTCATATCGGGCTAATTGGCGTATGGCCCTAAAATACAATTTATTACATAAAAAAAGCCTCCGTCACAGGAAGCTTTTTACATTTTATGTTTAATGGCAAACTGCCACTACAAACTGCGACTGCTACTAAAAAATTAACCCTTCACACGCTCAGAATAAGCCCCGCTTGCGGTATCAACTTTCACTTTATCGCCGATATTGATAAACAAAGGAACTTTGATTTCAGCACCGGTTTCAACGGTCGCGTTTTTCATCGCGTTGGTTGAGGTGTTACCAGCTACAGCCGGTTCGGTATAAGTGATTTCCAGTTCGACAGAAGATGGTGCTTTTGCCATAATTGGCTCGTCGCTTTCAAACGCCACAATAACGTTGATGCCTTCTTTTAAGAATTTAACCGCATCACCAAACAGGAATTTTGGAACGTTGTGCTGCTCATAAGTGGCATTGTCCATGATCACCAGGTCGTTACCATCTTCATACAGGTATTGGTAGTCGCTGGTTTCCACACGCGCAATATCCACCTCTTCGTCAGTACGGAAACGGTACTCCACCAGTTTGCCGGTTTTCACGTTACGCATACGCGCCTGGTAAAAGGCACGCAAGTTGCCCGGGGTACGGTGTATAAACTCTTCCACCTGCACTAACTCGCCGTTAAAGCGAAGGATATTGCCATTCTTTATATCTGATGCTTTAGCCATAATTTATTATTGAGGCGCAAACTTAGCCACTTATGTGCAAAGAAACAAGAACACGATTAAATGATTGATTGATTTTCAAGTTGTTTGGTCGGGAAGTCGGCATAAGTCCGAAAGTCCGCGTAAGCCCGTAAGATTATTTTTCTTGCTTTCGGACTTTCCGACCCCGGACTTTCGGACTCAATCAAATCACGTACCTTTGCCGAATGTTTGACGTGATACTAAAAAAGGGTAAGGAAAAAGCAGTGCTTCAACGGCATCCCTGGTTATTTTCGGGGGCGATTGAACGCGTGAAAGGCAAACCTGCCAACGGTGATATTGTACGCTTACTGAGCGATAAAGGCGAATTTATGGCCTATGGGTTTTATAATAGCCAGTCGCGGGTGGCTATGCGTTTGCTGGAATGGGACGAGGCTGTTGAAATTAATGAAGATTGGTTCCGGAAGAAAGTGGCAGTGGCAGTGGCGAGTCGCAGTAATGTTTTGGAAGATGGTAAAACCAATACATGCCGGCTCATTTTTAGCGAAGCAGATTATTTGCCCGGACTTATTGTCGATAAGTATGCCGATTATCTTGCAGTACAGGTACTTACTACCGGTATTGAGCGGAATATGCCGGTGATTATTGATGAACTGCAAAAGCTGGTGAAGCCTAAAGGCATTTTTGACAAAAGTGATGCTTCGTCCCGCGCCCACGAAGGCTTAGAAACTACCAACCAGGTTTTAGCGGGAGAACATCCGCCAGAAATTGTAGAGGTGTTAGAAAATAACGTGGTTTATGGCATCAATATAGCCGAGGGCCAAAAATCAGGTTTTTATTGCGATCAGCGTGATAATCGTCTTATTACTGCACTGCATGCCAAAGGCAAAAAAGTGTTGGATTGTTTCAGTTATACTGGTGGGTTTACGCTTAATGCCCTAAAAAATGGGGCGTCATCGGTGACTAGCGTCGATAGTTCAGCACTGGCCATTGAAACATTGAAGAAAAATATCGGCCTAAATAAACTCGACGCTTCAAAACATAACACTGTTCAGTCCGACGTAAACAAACAACTGCGCAGCTTGCGCGAACAGGGCGAAAAATTCGATATCGTTGTTCTTGACCCACCTAAATATGCACCGTCACGCTCCGCTTTGGATAAGGCAACACGAGCTTATAAGGATTTGAACCGTTTAGGAATGTTATTGCTTGAAAAAGGTGGTTTGCTGGCTACCTTCTCCTGCTCTGGGGCTATGGATATAGACACTTTTAAACAAGTGCTTGCCTGGGCTGCATTGGATGCCGGTAAAGAAGTGCAGTTTATCTATCAGTATTGTCAGCCTGAAGACCACCCGGTAAGAGCGTCATTTCCGGAGGGGGAGTATCTGAAAGGGTTATTGTGCCGGGTATATTGAGGGTAGAGCCAAGAACCAAGAGTCAAGAATCAAGGTAATCATTCCCCTGGTTCTTGATTCTTGACTCTTGGTTCTTAAAATCACTCCAGCTTTACACTCTGGTAAGTAGTATTGATATTGATCTTATTGTTAGAGTTGCTATTGCCGGCGTAGCCTTTATAGTTTTTCGTCGGGTGATAACCGCGGGAATCATCGGGTGATCTGCTGGTAACCTTCAGGCGATTATCGTCAAAATTGAAGCTGCCATATTTTACGGTTACATCAAAATCAAAGCTTTCATCGCCCTTCAATCCAATATTTACACTGGAGTATTTTGAGTCGATGTCCAAGTTTTTCAATGCTTTGCTTATTTCTCCTATTTTCACTCCACCGCCGTATTTTACGTTGATAGATCCAGAATTATTGAGTTTCTCAATATCAACAGGCGCATAATTAACATTGGCATCTAACTTGCCTACTGTACCCAGTTTTAAAGAACCGTAAGACAGATTTAAGGCGCAGCCTTTTACTTCTTCAATGTTCACTTCGGAATAATGAAAATTGAACTCGTTTGAGGGGTTTGTTAAGGCCTTTGCAACTAATGACCCGTAAGCATTATCAATAGAAACTTTACCGCTCAAGCTTGGTAATGAAACTGAACCATATTTGTTCCGCAAATCCAGCGACATAGTTGAAGGCATGTAAACCGTATAGTTTACTTCAGCCCTGTGACGATCGTTCATGTTATTAAAAAGGTTCCATATGGAGCTGTTGCCAGAGCCGAAATTGGTCCGGAACGAAACCACATTACCATCCTTGCTGTCGGAAATGGTGATTGCGTCAACCAACTTCTGGGCGGTTTCATCGTCGCTGGCCATGCCTTTAATCTGTACATCCACCTTTACCTCGTTTTTATTCCAGGTATTGATATTTACCCTGCCGTATTTATTATCAAGGGCCAATTTATCGTTACCGCCGACCATATATGATTTGCTGTAATTTTTAACCCTTTCCTGCGGACTGCTGGTTGAAATATTTGTTGTGGCATCATCGTCGTAATCAGAAACGCTCAAGGTTACGCTATGAACCGCATCGTTTACCGTTGAAGTGATATCCGATACCAGGTGATCGATATGCAGATTTTTATCAAAATCGCTAAAATTCTCATCCAGTTTCCTGCCCAGCTTATCCATGGCAAGCTCCAGGTGCCTGGTGTTGATGCTCAGCTTCATATCAAGCATTTTCATGCTTTTGTTGAATGATCCACTGTCGAAGCCGGAATTATTGGTGCTGTCGGATTTATCCTGTGCCAAAACAGGCTGAGCTGCTGCCAGCATGACTGCGATGAATAGGCCCGGTTTATATATTTTTGGTATCATTGCTTTGCTCCTTCTTTGTTTGGTTGATCTGCTCGATAACTTCCAATTGCTGGTTAAGTATCTCGCTTTGTATTTGCAGGTTACGGATCATGGCGCGCAATACCCGCTCCTGGTTTGGACTGGTTGCCAGATCTTTATTCAGCTTGTTATAGGTCGAATCCATTCTGGCTATTTCGGTGCTGAACTCTTTATACAGATCAGGATCAGTTTTAGCAATGGATTTTAATTCCTTACGTTGGCTCTGCACCAGCGATGCATAATGCATTTGCTGTTTAGCATAAGTAGGGTTGATGGCTGCAAAATTTACTGCGTCGCTTCTTTCATGGCGCAGGTATAAGCCAAAGCCGATTCCCATTACAATGATAACAGACGCCGCCACCTTCAGCACAAAGCTGAGCGAGAAGGTCTTCGCCTCCCGTTTCTGCAGCTCTGTCCCCTCAGGCGGAAGATGCTTTTCTATCCTGGCCCACAGGTCGTTCGATGGCTCAAGATCATCAAACTCATCCCTGTTCATTTTAATGAAATCCTCTAATCGCTTGCTCATGATGTTATTCCTCTTTTTATTAAAATTTCATTCAACTTTCTTTTTGCCCTCAAAAACTGGGTTCTTGAGGTGTTTTCAGAAATATCCAGTATCTGGCCTATTTCTTCGTGGTCGTAGCCTTCAAGCAGGTACAATGATAATACAACCCTGTAACCTTCGGGCAATTCTTTTATCGCCTCCTTTACCTGCACCACTTTATACTGAACTTCTTCATCGTCCTCAACTTCCTCTTCAGCAATACCGTCGGTATGTTCATCATCCAGCTCAACAAACTCCAGCCTGCGCTTACGCAACAAGTTTATAGACCGGTGAACCACGATTTGTTTTAACCACAAGCCAAAAGTTGTTTCCTGGCGAAAGTCCTTTATCCTGTTAAAAGCATCCAAAAAGGCTTCCTGTAATACATCCTCAGCCTCATCAACGCTGCCTACTATCCTAAAGGCAATGTTCAACATCGCTTTAGAATACAGACGGTAGAGCTCGAAGCAGGCTTTTTTACTGCCACGCTTACACTCAACCACCAGGTCGTAATGCCTATCAATGTATACGGATTCCAAATTTTCAGCTTTCACGATATATGACGCACCGGTTTTTCGAACGTTGCACGCAACCTTAAATTAAGATAAAGAAATTGTTCGGGATTTCGAATGTCGGATTTGGAATTTCGAATTTAAGTGATCAGTGTACTAAAAATTCGAAATTGAAAATTCGAAATTCGACATAAGAAAATTATCTATCGCCTCAACCGCACTTTCATACCTATCCTGCCCAGTACCCGATATAGTAACATAATTCGCATCCAATTCCTGCAGCTCCTTATGCCATACCCCCATAAAATGTTCGCGCATGTGGGGGAAATCGCGAAGCGGGTCATCTTCCCAGGGCAGGTCGATATTGAGCAACAGGTAGAGATCGTAGGGATGTTTTGGTAATTCGTCCAATACTTCCTGGGGCGAGCGGCCAAACATCTGATCACTCCAAATCTTTACGGTGATGAAAGTGGTATCGCAGATCAGTATTTTATTGGCTTTGGGCAAATATTCCTTTTCGAGCGCCAATTGTCCATAAAACATATTGATCTCGTCCTGCCAGGTGGGTGGTTCGGTGAGTTTCTCGCAATACTCCCTTGCATACTCTGGCACCCAAACCGTATGATAATGTTCCGCCAAAAAAGCCGACATGGTAGATTTGCCGGTGGATTCAGGACCTACTACGGCGATCTTTAGAATTTCGAATTTCGAATTTTCAATTTCGGATTTGGGCATTTTGCGTTTATTTAATTGCTGCAGACATAAATTCGAAATTACAAATCCGAAATTCGATATCCGGTTGATTGTTTTTGATATTCTCTTTTCCAATCAATATACCCCATAACCGCTATCGCCACATAAATTGCATACATCACGGCGGTTAGATCAAGGTGTTTAAAAATGTATACACCTACGTAAATAATATCCACAAAAGCCCATATCAACCAGTTCTCTAAAACCTTTCGGGCTAGAAAAATCTGAGCGACTAAGCTACAGGCTGTGCAAAAACTATCGAGATATGGATAGGAAGCAGGCGTGTATTCTAGTACTGATCCAAGAAAAACGGTAAAAATGACGATTGCGATAATAGAAAAAATGGTTTCTTTCCGGGTAACCCTTACAACCGGGGTTTTATCTTCGTCGGCAGGTTTGTGGCTCCAGTAATACCATCCGTAGATGTTCATCGCCATAAAGTAAAACTGTAGCCCCATATCGGCATACAGGTGACTTTTAAAAAAGATGAAAATGTAAATGCCTACGCTGACGATCGCTAATGGCCAGTTCCAGATATTATTCCTCGCAGCAAGGTAAACGCAAAGCAGACCGGTAATCACACCAATAATTTCGAGCCATGTCTGATGTTGCCACCATTCCTGCAAGGCATGGATAATATGCATAAAGCCAAATATACAATTTAACTCCTCCCCTTTGTCCGAAGTACTCCTTTGGAGGGTAAGGATTTAGGAGGGGGCTACCAAATCCTTACCCGCTTATCCGGATCGAGCCACATCTTATCGCCTTTTTTAATATTGAAAGCCTTATAAAATTCAGGCACATCGCTGAATGGCCCGTTCACACGCAAAAATCCTGGGGCATGTACATCAGTTAATATCTGGCTGGCTAATACTTCATCGCGTTCCTGCCCAAGCCATCCTAAGGCATAACCCAGAAAGAAGCGTTGCAGCGGCGTTAGCCCGTTTATTTTTTTACCTTCTTTATATTGCTGTGTTTTCTTGAAAGCATCCAGCCCTAAAACAATGCCGCCCAAATCGGCGATGTTTTCGCCTAAAGTAGCTTTGCCGTTCACATGTAAACTTTCAAGCACGACATAACTGTTAAACTGATTTACCAGCATTTGGGCGCGTTGCGAAAATTTAACCGAATCCTGTGGCGTCCACCAGGTTTTTAGGTTACCATGCATATCGTACTGGCGGCCTTCATCATCGAAACCATGAGTGATCTCATGCCCAATAGTGGAGGCCGCGGCATAGCCGTAAGCTACCGCATCGTCTACTTCCTCATCTTTGATGCCTGGTATCAGGAATTGCGCAGCGGGCAAGGTGATCTCATTGTTTGACGGACTATAATTGGCATTATAGGTTTGCGGCGACATGTTCCATTCCTTGTGATCCACCGGCTTGCCCAGTTTATTCACATTCACCATATAAGCCCAATGCCTGGCGCTCATGACATTGCCAGCATATGATTCACGGCTGATGGTTAAAGCTGAAAAATCCTTCCATTGATCGGGGTACCCTACTTTTGGGTGAATGGCATTCAGTTTGGTTAAAGCTTTTTGCTTGGTTTCGGGACTCATCCAATCCAGCTTTTCGATATGCTCACGGTAAGCTTCACGGATGGCTTCTACCATAGCTACATATCGTTCCTTACTTTTTTCAGAGAAATATTCTTTGACAAATAGCTGGCCCAGCAATTCACCCATCAGTCCGTTTTCATTATCCAGTACCCGTTTCCAGCGTGGCAACTGTTCTTTCTGCCCGCGCATCACCTTTCCACCAAAACGGAAGCTCTCTTCCACAACCGCGTTGTTGAGGTAAGGCGCATAAGAGCCAATCAATTTAAAACGTAAGTAAGCCTTCCAGTCGTCTACCGAAAAATCATTCAGAGCTTTGCTTACCGCTCTGTAATATTCCGGCTGGCCAACTATTACGGTATCGACAGATTTATATTCCAGTTTCCTGAACAATTCGTTCCATTCAATGCCGGGCGTCAGATTATTTAAATCTGCTACAGGCATTTTATGGTAGTTGTTGTACGGGTCACGCAAATCCTCCAGTTTGCGGCTGTTTTCAGCTAAGAATTTTTCAATGTCATATACACTTCTTGCGCCCTGCCCTGCTTTCTGCTCATCCCAACCAGATAAAGCCAGCATCTTGGGCAGGTATTTAGTGGTATAATTGGGCTGATAATGGCGCCAGGCCAGATTTTTCGATGCCGGCGCTATCCAGCCCACTGTAATAAAAATCCCCGATCTTTTGCGTAGCCGAGCCCCTGGAAGCATTTGCTTTCAGCGCATCGTCATTGATCTTTTTCAACCGGTCACGAATTTCCTCCGAAACCACATTGCCGATACCCCAGCTGGAATAAGCAGGCGGGATGGGGTTTCTTTTTAACCAACCGCCGTTAGCGTATTTAAAGAAATTATCGCCGGGCTTAACGTTTGGATCAAGGTTATCGAATACAGGATCGTTTGGTTTATCAATGAATTGTTTGGTTTGATAAGCACATAAAGTAAAAGTTGCAAAAGCCGCTATATAAATGATTGACTTTTTGTTGACTTGCTTCATAATAAAAACTGTTTCACGCAAACCTAAAGAAAAATGGAAACTGCTTTTTATACGGTGAATAAAATAAATATGCTAAAGTCACCAAAGGGTAAGGGTAAAGTGGCGAGATGATGCCAGGTTTAGGTTGTTTGGGACAACTAAATAATGTCCTTTTTATTGCTTATTGTTTAAAATAAAATACAAAGTGTATCAAATAGTGGAATAAAAATGATTTTTACCAATGCTAAAAAACATACACTTTAATAAATCCCATGAAAAAAACCAGACAACGACACGTCAAAGTAATAGCAAACTTTACGCAAGGTGTCTAATCTGATGTCAACTTTGCCTGATTCTAACCGGGCAATATTGATATTGGTTTCGCTGTAAAACTTCTCCTGTGTAACCTGATTTTGCCTTCTTAAAATCTTTATTTGCAGCGCAATTTTCTTTTTAAAGGCGTCTTCAGAGTTGTTAAGGTATTCAAAATCAGTAAGTAGCATAATAGTTTAGGGGATATAAAAATTGGTATTAAGTGCAATCTAACGAAATTTAATTAGCAAACTAAATAATGAGTCCTAATAATATTAT
>JAFAKI010000331.1 GCA_019235595.1 Mucilaginibacter sp.
CGGCATCATGTTCCCAGTCGCCATCAAACCACCACAGATCAGGCTTAAATAACTGCCCTATCTCGGCAATCTGTCCTTGAAAGAAAGACCGGAATTTATTCCATCGCTCATAATCATTCTCAACTTTATATCTTGAGCTGTCCTTTAAAAAACCTGTATAATCGGGATGCGACCAATCAAGTAAAGAAAAATACGCTCCGCATTTTATATCCCTTTTTCGCAAAGCGTCAAAAAAGGGTTTGATCATGTCGCGCTTTGCCGGTGTGGCATTTACGATGCTTAAGTCATCCATTTTAGTATCATACATAGCTACGCCATCGTGGTGCTTGGTGGTAATTACGGCGTATCGTGCACCGCTTTCTTTAATCAGATTTGCCCAATCCTCAGGATTGTAATTTTTAAGGGTGAAGCCGTTTAGCTGCTTCATATAATCTGAATAGCTTATTTTCTTATTATAAAAGCTCCACGACTCATCAATACCGTTGACGGCATAAATACCCGAGTGAATAAAAATACCAAGCTTAGCATCGGCAAACCATTGCATTTTCTCTTTGATGGAAGCAGGATCAATTTTGGATTGGGCTTTTACTGCAGAAGATATAACAGCAAAAGCGGATAAAAGAAGAAGGCTTTTTTTCATCGCCAAATCTATAAATTATTATGTTATGGGATCATATATTTAGCATCAAGAAAGCCCGGTTGATGCTAAAATGCCGATAGATCCGTCGTTCAGATTAGAAATCTATGGTTGCATTTCGGAAGAAAAAAACGCAAATGCGATGCCTTCACCCGGTAAAAACCAAATGAGTTTATTTGCTCGGCCTTACAGCAGAGGTGGTGGAAGGTTAGCTTTTCAATAAATCTGCAAAAAAAGGATGGCTGCGGTTTTTTTCATTTGACCAGCTTAATTTCCCATTTTCAAAGATTGCTACGCGTGAGCGTCTAACGTCTGAATTATCAAACAGGTAGGCTTTATCAAATAATCGTATATTTTTTAGAAGATTCAATCTACTTTTTTCATATCTCCGAACGATATCTTCTCTTTCCACGTGATGACCCAAATTGGTTCTCCGTTCTTCGACCCTTGTCACATTATCCAGGACAGACTCTAACGCAACATAATATAAAATTGTCTTGTAGCCTGCCGATTTTGCGGCTATGACTTCGTTAATCTCCGAGTTCCCCGAGAATGTGGTTTCGAAAGCGAAATCCAATTTTTTTTCAATTGCTTGTTTTCGTCTATCCAAAGCAATTCTTGCAGCCTTTACATGAAAACTGTAGTCGCCAAATTCTTTAAAGGCTATCTCATCAGGGTTAATAACCGCAGATTTAATTCTGCCGCTCTGAATTAAGTATGAAGTCAGTGTTGTTTTCCCGGAACCGTTCGGGCCACCAATAACAACTAAAGTAGGCATTTAGTCAAGTGGTTTGATGATTTCTTCCAGTAAGCGATAATCACTTGTCAATTCTTTTCGCACCAGGAATTTAGCCCCGTTCGGATACTCCTTGACAAACAGATCGCCTTTTAAAGTTTCAGGATATTTCTCATTGCGGTAAAAGATAGGCACTCCAGCTTTAAGCATCTGTTCGGCTCCCCAACCGGCGCCCTCATCTATAATACGTTGTGTCGGGTCCTCTTTATAAATATCCTCAAGCGTGATCATAATACTAAGTTACAATTAATACTTCAACAATTTCTCCATCATTTCCTCCAGCCGCTCTTTTGCCAGGAATTGGTCCTCTAATGCTTTGTTCATCGGAATAGCTGTATCTAAACTGGCGCAGCGCATAACAGGCGCATCAAGGTACTTGAAGCAATGCTCAGCCAGGTGGGCAGCTATTTCTCCGCCGAAGCCGTTGGTCAAAGTATCTTCATGCAGGATCAATACCCGTCCTGTTTTTTTTACGCTGGCTTCAACAGCTTCCTTATCCCATGGTTGCAATGAGCGCAGGTCGACTATTTCTATCGATTCATTTGGATGAGCTTTTGCATAATCCAGCGCCCAATGAACGCCTAATCCGTAGGTAATAATGCTTGCCTGCCTACCTTCCTGAACTATTCTGGCTTTTCCAATTTCAATAGTGTATGGTTCATCGGCTATTTCTTCGTTTATGCTGCGATATAAGTATTTATGCTCAAAGTAGATCACCGGATTAGGGTCTTCAATAGCCGCTAATAATAAACCTTTTGCATCCGACGGGAAAGCCGGGCAAACCACTTTCAACCCCGGTGTTTTGGTAAACCATGCCTCGTTGCTTTGCGAGTGAAATGGGCCTGCACCTGTCCCGGCGCCTGTAGGCATACGAATTACCACATCCACATTCTCGGCCCAGCGGTAATGGGTTTTGGCCAGGTTATTTACCACCTGGTTAAAGGCACAGGTTACAAAATCGGCAAATTGCATTTCAACAACCGATTTATAGCCATTGATAGATAACCCCATAGCCGCTCCCACAATGCCGGATTCGCAAATAGGCGTATTGCGTACTCGTTCCCGGCCAAACTCTTCTACAAATCCTTGTGTGATCTTAAATGCCCCACCGTATTCCGCTATGTCCTGCCCCATTAACACCAGTTTATCAAACTTTTGCATCCCCTGGCGCAGACCATCGCTAATGGCGTCGATGTATCTTTTATTTGGTCTGTTGCCCGAAGGTTGAAAGGTTGAAAAGCTGTAAGGTTGGTACATGTCCTTCAACTCCGTCTCAACATCAGGAATAATGTCAGGCTCGCTGAAAACCTTTTCAATTTCTATGTCAATCATGGTAGCAAATCCACTTCGGATCACTTGTATCGATTCCTGAGTCAGCGCTCCTTCATCAAATAAAAACTTTTCAAAACTGGTTAGCGGATCTCTCTCTTTCCATTCATCAAACAAATGCTGGGGCACATACTTAGTTCCCGAAGCTTCTTCGTGGCCACGCATTCGGAAGGTCATGCATTCCAGTAAAACTGGTCGGGGGTTTTGTCGGATGTTGGTCGCGATCTCATTAATGGTATGATATACTTCCAGAATATTATTCCCGTCTATTGTTCGCCCTTCGATTCCATAACCAATTGCGCGATCACTCAATCGTTCGCATTTGTATTGTTCGTTAACGGGCGTCGACAGCCCATAACCATTATTTTCGATCAGGAAAATCACCGGCAGGTTCCAAACTGAGGCCACATTCAATGCCTCGTGAAAATCTCCTTCGCTCGTTCCACCTTCACCAGTAAAAACCAAGGTAGCGCGATGTCTCTTGCTCAACACATCTGCCAAAGCTATACCATCGGCCAAAGCCATCTGCGGACCGAGATGCGATATCATCCCGATGATCCTATACTCCTGTGTGCCAAAATGAAATGATCGGTCGCGGCCCTTAGTGAAGCCTGATGCTTTTCCCTGCCATTGCGCCATCAAACGGGAAAGAGGAATATCCCTTGTCGTGAAAACGCCCAGGTTACGGTGCATGGGCAAAATATATTCATAAGGCTGCATAGCCAATGTGCTGCCCACGGCAATGGCCTCCTGACCAATTCCCGAGAACCATTTGCCAATGCGGCCCTGTCTCAAAAGGATCAGCATTTTCTCTTCAATAAGCCTCGGCCACAATAAAGCTTTATAAAATGAGACTAATTTGTCATTATCGACGTTTTTACGATCAAAAACCATGCAGCTAAACTACTGAAGTTTTTAAAACTTTGTATGTTTACACGATTTCAATCTTCATTATATGAAACACATCTATTTTTTGCTTTTTTGCCTGTTTTCACTTCTAATAACCAAAGCTACCGCCCAGGATTTTGTCCTGCTGCCCGAGAATTTTGTTTTGCACAAAGGGGATAAACTTAACCTGCACTTGATCCGCGTCAATCAGTTTACCATGACCGACGAGTTGAAATACGAAACGTCAAAAACAGCAAAATTTAATATCCAAAACGGCAAAAAGGAAATAAACTTACTGACGGTGGCAAAAGATAGCGCTTCGCCAATTATATCTATGCCGTTTGAGTCGGATGGCCTTCATACCATTCACTTGGTCAGGAAATCGGTAACGGATGATATTGAGTCGGACGATTTTATCAAGATGCTGGAAGATGAAGGCTTTACGCAGTATGCTGAGAAAGCAAAAAATGGCAGCAAAGACAGCTTTAGAGAGAAATATACCTGGTACCTGAAATCGCTTGTTGAGGTAGAAAAAAATAGCCCGAACGGATTTGAGAAGCCATTGAATGATGAATTTGAAATTGTTCTAAAGGATAACCCCTACAAAGGCAACTATGGCGACGATGTTATTGCACAGGTTAGGCTGAGAGGCAAGCCGGCAGCCAACGTGGTGGTAACATTTTATATCAGAACCTTAGCCGGCACCAATATTTTTGCACAAAAACTATCTTCCGACAAAGAAGGTCAGATCTATTTTAAACTGAGCAGAGAGGGCATCTATCTTTTACGAGCCCTGTACACCGAACCATCGAAAGATAAAGGCGCTGATTTTGAAACCTGGATGGCTACCTACACTTTCGGTTTTACCAGCAGCAACGAAATGCCCAATACTTACAAAGAGTTTGGATTCGGGAATAAGCATTGATTTAAGTCGGGAGTCTTAAGTTCTAAGTCGAAAGCCTGACTACTGACTTCAGACTTCTGACCTCTCCCCATTCCGTTCCTGCCACATCTTACTGAACGATTTATCGGCAACTTTAGGCATTTCGCGCAGGTGTCCCCAGGTTTTCTTGAAGAAGAGGCTCATCAGTTTGTTTTTTGTTTTGCCACTAAAGAAGTCAGTCAATTTGCGGCTTAACATACCTTTTTGCCAGATGGCCCAGCCCCATTTTTCTTTTTTTGTAACGATTCCTTCTTTCACTGCATCACGGCGGTTAAGCAGTAGCATTTTGTGAATGTCTATCTTCACCGGGCATACTTCTGTGCACTTGCCACAGAGACTGGATGCATAGCTCAAGTGCTTAAAGTCTTCCATACCCTTCATGTGCGGGGTAATGATGGAGCCTATTGGGCCACTATATGTAGTTTCGTAAGTATGACCGCCAATATTCTTATATACTGGGCAGGCATTCAAACAAGCACCGCAACGGATGCAATATAAGCCCTGGCGCTGTTCTTTCTGAGCCAATAAATTCGTGCGACCATTATCCAGCAACACTACATACATTTCTTCGGGACCATCAGTTTCATTTGGCTGGCGTGGACCACTTAGAATGGTATTATATACCGTCATATTTTGACCCGTTCCATGCGTAGCCAGCATTGGCCAGAATACGTCAAGATCAGCTATTGAGGGAATAACCTTCTCAATACCTATTACTGCGATGTGTATCTTAGGGAAACTTACGCTCAGACGCGCATTCCCTTCATTTTCACTGATGGCAATGCCGCCGGTATCTGCGATAATAAAATTGGCTCCGGTGATACCCACATCAGCGCGGACATATTTTTCGCGTAGCAATTCGCGGGCTTTTGCCGTCAATTGCTCTGGGGTAGCGTCCATCGGCGTGCCGAAGCGTTCGTTGAATAGCCTGGCTATATCTTCTTTAGAAAGATGCATGGCCGGCGTAACGATATGATACGGCCGCTGACCCAGTAACTGTACGATATATTCGCCAAGATCGGTTTCGAGGGATTCAATATGATGGCTTTCGAGAAATTTGTTTAGTTGAATTTCTTCGGTTACCATCGACTTGGATTTTACAACGGTTTTTGCCGCCGCTTTTTGGATGATATTTAATATCTCGCGATTGGCTTCTTCTGCATCGTTCGCCCAGATCACTTTGCCACCACGTTTCAGGAAATTCAACTCAAACTCTGGCAAATATTTATCCAGGTTTTCCATCACCTTCCACTTGATCACATGCCCCTTGCGCCTGGTATTTTCAAGGTTGATGAGCCGTGATAAACCCCGGTTGACTGCCGCATCGTATTTACCAATATTATAATTGATAATACGGCGGTGATCCATATCAAACGCCTTATCCTCAGAGGCAACCAAAAACTCTTCCGCGATATGTCCCATGAGGCTAAGTTAATGATTTTTGATTAGAGAGGGAGTTGATTGGGTTGATTAAGTTGGATTAAGTGAGTGGTTTAATGAGAACCTAATCAACCAGTTTTGATAATACTTACGAAGTTTTGAAAACTTCGTAAGTATTCGAGCTTATTAATTGATTGAGTTGAATTGTTAGTAAAACTTAATCGACTCAATCAACCACTTTACTAATCACTTGCTTGCAGGAGCAGCATCGACCAAAGGGCGTTTATTCCTGTTGGCTAGCTCCCATCCGGTGTAATACACTAAACGTGCGCGTTTTGCTAGCAGCGGGAAGTTGATTTTGCTTACTTCATCTCCTGGCTGGTGATAATCGGCATGAACGCCGTTAAAATAGAAAATGATCGGTACGCCGTGTTTGGCGAAATTGTAGTGGTCTGAACGATAATAGAAACGGTTCGGATCATTCGGATCATCATATTTGTAATCCTGTTCTATATGAACATATTTATTATTGGTTTCCTCGTTGATCTGGTGTAATTCTTTGCTCAGCATAGCCGAACCAATGGTGTATACATAGTTGGCCGAATCAGACTTACCGATATAATCAAAACCCACGCGGCCAATCATATCGATATTCAAATCGGTAATGGTATTAGCCAATGGGAATACCGGATGATCGGTATAGTATTCTGAACCCAGCAATCCTTTTTCTTCGCCAACATTAGCCAGGAAAAGGATGCTTCTTCGTGGGCCATGTCCGGCTTTTTTTGCTGCCGAAAATGCACGAGCAATTTCCAGTATACCTGTGGTACCCGAGCCATCGTCATCGGCGCCATTGTTAACTTTGTCTTTCGCGTTCGGGTCCGAAACCAGACCGATATGGTCATAATGAGCGGAGAAAACCAATACCTCTTTTTTCAGATCGGTGCCCGGCATATAGCCCAATACGTCTACCGCTTTTACATCTTTATAGTCGGTATGGATATTTACTTTTACGGCAGCCTTTATAGTTTGCAAAGAACCATTTTTTAGGTCATCCCATGCTTTGCCTGTCGGCTTCACCACTGCATCTGCTGTTGCAGGCGAAATATTCAAAACTACAGCTTGCTGGACCGCAGGTTTAGCTGCGTCTTCTTTAATAATTAATCGGGGCGAAAGCACAGTTGAACCAAATCTTTTGAGTATATCGCTAACGTCGCCATTTACAGCTAAAATTAAAGCTGGGTTTTTACTTTGCAGGTTCTTCATTATCTGCATGCGGGTATTTGATAAACGGTAGCTTTTGTTGGGCGTCTTACCTTCTTCCGGTTTATCTTCATTTATCCATAAAAGCACTTTGTTGGTCAGGTCGGCAGTACCTGTTTCAGCATCAGTACCATAACCAATAAAAATTACTACAGCTGCCTCTACAGGGCCGTCTGCGATCGCCCCTCTTGAGGCAACAAAATCTTTACCATTTACCAGTTCCTGGTTGTTCACTGACAGTGATATCTCAGTTAAATTCTCTACCAATGGAACATTAAAAAAGTATGAGCCATTTACAGGAGCTTTCAAGCCTAATTTTTTGAATTCATCCGCTATATATTTAGCAGCTTTTTCAGCGCCTGGCTTTCCGGTTTCGCGTCCTTCAAATGCATCTGAAGCCAAAATGCTAAGGTGTTTGCGTGCATTTTCTGCATTGATGTATTTTACATACTTCCGCGGGTCACCGTTTTTTTGTGCGTAGGCGCCCGCCGCAAGCGTAAGCGTGGCCATACATAAGAATAGTTTTTTCATTTCTATGTTCAGTTAATAATTGAGCTTTTTATAAGTTGCTCTTAGAATTTAGAGCTTAGTATTTAGAGTTTTTAGCAAGCTATTTTATTCACCCTATTTGCATGGCGACCGCCTTCAAATTCAGTTGATAAGAAAGCCTTTACGATGTTTTCAGCTTCCTCTATCGAAATGAAACGGGCCGGGATACAAACAATATTAGCATTATTGTGCTTGCGGGCTAACGAGGCTAATTCCTCGTTCCAACAAATTGCTGCGCGAATGCCCTGGTGTTTATTGGCTGTGATAGCCACTCCATTGGCGCTACCACAAACTAATATACCAAAATCAAACTCGCCATTCTCAACTGCCGACGCAACTGGGTGGGCAAAGTCAGGGTAATCAGCCGACGCTGACGAGTAGGTACCAAAGTCTTTCAGGTTATCGGCATCCAGCCATTTGGCAATTGCTTCCTTATAGTCGAAGCCGGCATGGTCTGCGCCAATTGCAATCTTCAGGGTGTTATTCATCACTCAAATCTATTTATAAATTCAGGCAACGAAGGTAAAGATTTTGTTAGAAAGGCTCTATGAATTATGCAGCATCCGCCTCTTTTTCACGAATTTTCTTTCTTTTCTGAACAGCGCTAGCCACGCCTATACTCAATTCATATAATAAGTATAATGGGATGGCAACCACTGTCATCGTCAGCATGTCGGGCGTTGGTGTTACCACTGCAGCTATGATCAGGATGATCACGATAGCATAGCGGCGGGTTTCCTTCATAAATTGGGGTGTCAGGATACCCAAATTTGCAAGGATATAAACCAGTATAGGTAATTCAAAAACCAGACCTGTAGCAATGGTCAGCGTGGAAACGGACGAGATATAAGAGTCGATAGAAAATAAGTTTTGTATCTGTGCACTTACCGTATAACCTGCCAGGAAGTTAAGGGACACAGGGGTGATCACAAAATAACCGAACATCACACCGCACATAAATAATATAGATGCATAGAAAACAAATCCACTGGCAGCCTTTTTTTCCTTTTCGTGTAGTGCAGGCTTAATAAACAACCATAATTCGTACAGTAAATATGGAATACCTAAAACAAGCCCAATCATCAAAGAGGAGTCGATCTGCAAGGTAAACTGACCGGCCATTTCTGTATTGATCAATTGGATATTGATCTTACCGGGGCACATATCGCGGTGAAGGAATTTACCCAGATCGCACATCATCCTGAAAGTCCAAAAGTCTGACTTGCTGGGCGCCATGATAATATTATCGTAAATCCAACTATAAAAAGCGAAAACAACGATCGTAAATACGACAATGGCCAGCGCCGAACGGATAAGATGCCATCTTAATTCTTCCAAATGGTCAAAAAAGGACATT
>JAFAKI010000035.1 GCA_019235595.1 Mucilaginibacter sp.
ATAATTATGCTATCGTTTATAAGGACGGTCACCTGATACACTTTCTGAATGCCGGTGCAGATATTGGCGAAATGGAATTTTACCTGGAGGTAGATCATCTGGACGAGCTCTGGGAATCTATCAAAGACAAACTGGTCGATATCAAATCCCGCGCACCATTCGACCGGGAATATGGTATGCGGGAGTTTCATGTTATTGTTCCGCATACCAAAACACTATTGTTTGTCGGGCAGGTGATAAAGTAATCGATCAGCGCAGAAATATTGTTTCCTCCACACCAATCTCCTCTAAAAAGTATCGATCATGTGAAATGACTATAAGTGTCCCGCGATATTCATTTATGGCATCCGTTAACACCCTGATGTTTTGCAGATCGAGGTTATTGGTGGGCTCGTCCAGCAGGACCATATCCGGGGCCTGGTTACCTATGGTCAGCATACATAACATCAACCTCATTTTTTCGCCGCCGCTAAGGGCGAGACAGGGCTTGTCCCAATCTTCGGGGCCAAACAGGAACCGGTTGAGACGGATCTTTACATCGTGCTCCTGCAACTCCCCGGGGTTATACTCCTGCGCCTGCTGGTAAACCGTGAGTTTGTTGTCGATCAACGAATAATCCTGATCAATGTAGATTGAGCTAAAATTGGCCTTGGTAATAGTACCCTCTTTTGGCTGCAGTTCTCCAAGTATAAGTTTGATGAGCGTGGTTTTTCCTGATCCGTTTGAACCCTGTATGGCCAGGCGCTGTCCACTTACGATCTCAAAACTTAGGGGTTCTGTCCATAAAGGCTGATCTTCGTAGCCGAAATTTATGCCACGCGTTGCGATCAACGTTTTGCCTTTATGTAAGGCAGAATGCTCCATATCCATCTTCATTTTATCCGTAGCCGGAAGAGTTGAACGTAATTGCGATAGTTCCTGTGTTAACCCTTCTATTTTCCCGGCATGAACACTTTTTAGCTTCGAAGTACTTTTCTCGGCCTTATCTCTAAAAGTATTCATTAGGATGGTTGGCAAACCCGCTTTTTCCTGCTTCTTTTTACCACGGGCATCCAGCTTTTGCTGGCGCTCTACTGCTTCCCGCTCAATCTCCTTTGCCTTGCGCAGTGCTTTCTCCCGGTTTTGAAGTTCCAGTTTTAACATCTCGCCTTCCAGCTTCTTTTGCTCCTCGTAAAACTCGTAGTTACCGCCGTAAGCTGTAATGCCTTTTTCACTCAATTCATAAACGGTCGGCAATAAATTCAGCAGAGCGCGATCATGACTGACCACGACCAGCGTATTGCGGGTATTGCGGACATAGTCATACAGCAACTCGCGGCTTTCTGCATCGAGGTGATTGCTGGGCTCATCAAGCAACACTATTTCGGGTTGATGAATGCGGATGCCGGCCAGGAGCACCCTGGTTTTTTGTCCGCCACTTAGTGTGCTCATTGACTGTGATAAGTCTATCCCCTCCAATTTCCAATGCTCAAGGGCCTCGTAGTAACGTTCTTCAATTGACCAGTCGTCATCGAGTGCTAGAAGATTATCATCATTAGCCTGTCCGGAAAGAATTTCGTTAAATGCTTTAACCTTGTCGCTTACCAACAAAGCTTCGGCTACCGTGCTATTGTTATATTGCCCTACTATTTGCGGCACATAATATGTTTTGGAATTTGTTTTGACCGCCCCGCCGGAGACAGGCAGTACGCCCGACATCAGCTTGAGCAACGTTGATTTGCCCGTACCATTGTTGCCGACCAGGGCAATCTTTTGGTGTGGATTTACAATAATATTTATTCCTGAAAACAGCACTTCCCGATTGGGATGTGTATAGGAAACATCCTGAAGGATCAACATAAAACATTTCTTTTAGCGTGAATAAAAAACACCGGCTGATTGCCGTGCCTGTTTTATTTTTTCTGAAAGAAATTGCTGATCACATATAGATGCTTTGAGGTTTGTTGGGGCAAAAATAGTAAAAAATATTGGGTTTGAGGGCTTCACTTAGCCGGCGCATCGTCCAAATCGGCCCGCCTGATTGTCCAAATTGTCCTATTTGACTAGACAGGAAGGATTGTTAAATTCGCAAGTAAAAATCTAATACCATGAAAATCACTAAAAAATGGCTGCTGTTATCAGTATTTGCCTTTATTGCTTACCAGGGCAACGCCCAGCAAAACCAGCTTACCCAGCAAGAACGCGATTATGCTGTTAAGTTTTTAAAAGAAACCGAGTCGGGCGTTTTCGATGCAGTAAAAAATTTGAGCGAAGCGCAGTTAACCTACAAACCCGCTGCCGATAAATGGAGCGTGGAAGACTGCGTTAAACATATTGCGGCATCGGAAACAGAGCTTTGGAAATTTGCAGAAACATCATTAAAACAAGCACCTAACCCGGAAAAAAGGGCCGCGATAAAAGTTACAGATGCAGTATTGGTAAGCGCAGTAGAGGACCGCTCACAAAGGCGGAAAACCTTCGCAGCACTTGAGCCGGCAAATTCGCCTTATAAGACATTGGCTGAAGCACTGCAGGCATTTAAAGAAAACCGGGAAAAACTGATCGCTTTTGTCGGAAGCACCCAAACGGACCTGCGCAACCATGTAATGGAGTTACCGATGGGCACGTTCGATACTTATCAATTCATTCTGCTTATCTCCGCCCATACCAACCGGCATACGCAGCAAATTGATGAAGTGAAAGCTGATCCAGGTTTTCCTAAGAATTAGTTGATCATACCGGCAAAAATGAGTTCGGCGATTTATGTTGGAAGATTAACGCTTTGCCAAAACTGGTGACGCTATTTCGTCACCACTCGTGAAAAGCCAATCAACTTATTATCAGACCGTTAATAGCGTTCACGAGTGTTCACGGAGAAAACGTGAACACTTTTTATTTTTTATGTTCTTTTACGTATTTATCAAATTGCTCTTTTAGCAATGATATTTCCTGGGCGAGCTTTTTGTTATTGTTGTGCAGTTTTGATGCTACCACGCTCAGATGCAACAGGTAAACCAATATGGCAAAGATAAAGCCGGTGAAAACCAGGTTCGATGCCAGCACTACACCTGTGAGCCTGCTTAAAAGTTCAAGACCTTCTGGCCAGAACGAAAATATCACCAGGAACACCGTACAGATAACCCACACTATGGCGTACTCCTCGCGCAGCTTGCCTTTAATAATGAGCCGTGCAATATACAGGATGAACAAAAGGTTCACGATGATAGTGATGATCTGTATCTTTTGCATAATGATCAGGGTTTACGAATGAATGAGAAAAACATGGCCAGGCTCACTTTGATACAATAGTACAGCGACCCGAAGCTGCGGATGGAGGATTGTCCGCCCCGCCTTGCACTCATGATCACAGGCACTTCGGCTATTTTTAAACCGGCTTTTGAGAATAATACTAGCGATTCAGGCTCGGGGTATTCGTCGGGGTAATTTGCCGCCGCGATCCTGATAGCTGACCTGTCAAATAGCCTAAAACCGGAAGTGCTGTCATAAATATGCTTGCCGGTCATTACCCGGTTTACCCAATGAAAATAACTGATGCCTAGTCGGCGCAGGAATGAGGATTGAAAACCCTCCTTTTCCAAAAACCGCGAGCCGATAACCACATTAGCGCCTGATTCTATATGATGTCCGACCAGTTTGCCCAGTTCCTTTGGCGGGTGTTGGCCATCGCCGTCCAGTTGTATGGCGATATCGAAGTCGTTTTCTTTAGCGTAGCGAATACCCGTTTGTACTGCGCCGCCAATACCTAGATTTACAGGCAAATCGAGTACTGTGGCTTTGTGTTTACGTGCTACGGCAACGGTATTGTCTTTGGAGCAATCATTGATTACTGCTACTTCCATCTGGTAGCCGCCGGGTAATGTTGTTTGATGAAGCTCGTCCAAAACCGAGGGTAACGAGGCCTCTTCATTATAACATGGAATAACAATTAGAACTTTGCCGGGCATCAACTGTGCAGAATGGTTTAAATGTTTAATTTATTGTGGTGAAATTAAAGGTTTTTTGGAAAATACAACAATAAATCAACCCAACACTTCTTCCAATATTTCATGCGAATGAATATTTCCAAAACTCTCAATATGCAGGGCATAATATTCCAATAATTTTTGCACCAGGTAGCGGCGTTCATCATTGCTAAATTTAAGCTGACTGATATGCTCAAAACTGCATTGCAGCAGGTTGTAAAAATTCTGTGTATGTGGGGGAGATAGATAGTAAAAACCCTCAGGCTTGTATTTGGTAAAAATCCCGTTCTTCATATCAAAATAATCCGCGCTAATAGCTTGATCCGGATAAAATCCAAGGTATCGCGTCAATCGTGTCAAAAAAAGCAGGTGAAAATTGGCTAAGCCTTCGGTTTGATTATCCAACCATTCTATGGCATTAAATATAAAATCGAACAGGTTTTCATCGGCCGACTGCTGTCTTACCGCTTTATATAAAACTTCATTCAGAAACAAAACTATGCTGCTTTTGATGATATCATATGGTATGCTTTGCAAAACCGGCGAGTTTCTTAATTCTGAAATACGTTGTACTTGTCCTGTGTTTTTATGATAAACCACCAAATCCAACAGATGTAACGGCTGCAACATATTCCGGCTGATTTTAGCTCTGGGCTTTTTTACACCATTGATAATGTAGGATTGCAGTCCGAATTTCTCGGTAAATATCTGCACAATAACACTGCTCTCGCCATAGTCGGTGGTTTTAAAAACGATGCCCCGGGTTTTATGCAGCATGATGGATAAGCGCTAACAATTTGGGAACGAAGATCACGAGGCCAATAATCAAGGCAGCGATAGCGGTAATTAATACTGCACCAGCAGCCATATCTTTTACTAGTCCGGCTTTTTTGTTGTATTCGGGAGAGACCAGGTCAGTCAAAAACTCAATGGCGGTATTGAACAACTCAGCAACCAGCACCATTCCAATACAGAAAATGACCCACAACCACTCGCTGCTTGAAATCTGGAAGGCATATCCTGCAAAAACAGCAATCAAAGCGCAAACAAGGTGAACCCTGAAATTTAGTTGCGTAGCTGCTGCGTGCCAGATGCCATTGAATGCGTAAACGAAACCCCGGAGAAATTTGTTCATCTTTCAAAAATAGTTTAAATACTTGCATAGTTATATTGCTTGGCGTAAGTTTAGGGAAGTCATGACCTTTATGATCAGAAAGCTGGCATTGTTAGTTTCAGTCTTACTTTTTTCTGTAGTATATATCTATGCACAGGGAATAAATCGTGCAAGCATTCCGCTGGTGAAGGAAAACCCCAAGATCGATGCCTTGCTGGATAAATTTGTAAAACTGGGCGATCCGGCAAAATCATGTTTTGTTTTGTATGCTGATCCGATCGGCGGGCTGTACGGTTTGACTGTTAAAGGGGTAAAAACTGACACTTCCATACTGAATCTTAGTTTTCTAAAATACAAAGCACCGTTCGGTTATTTTAAATACAAGAAATACCTGGTGTTTGTGGTGAACACATACGACCTGTTCAATTTCTTTGAGCCAACACCACATAACAAAACATTCAGTTACAGATTAAAGTCCGCAGGTAACGATAAATATTTCTGTTCAGCGGACTATAACTACCCTATCGGCCAATTTGATAAAATGACTTTCAGCGATCCGGTATCGATGACCGCTATAAGAGCAGAGGCTGTTGCAGAAGATAAAAAAATCGACTCGTTACTGGATAAATATGTAGGACTAAATGACCCGGGGAAATCTTCTTTTTTGTTGAGTTCGTACCTGGTAAATAGCGAATACTCAATATCCATCAATGGATTACGAACCGACACCTCCCTATTGAATATGAACGTGTTCTCTCGAAAAACCAGTCTTGGTTATTTTAGATATAAAGGCTATTTGGCGATTGTTAAGCTTTATGCTGATCCCTATCATTTCTTCATCAGGCAAGGGTCATCCAAAACATTCCGGTTTGAGTGGGATGAACGAAAAACAGAAGATAAAGAATTGAACCCCTTAGGTCAAATGTTTTGTTACAACACCTATTACAGGGATAAAAACGGTAATTTTAACTCGTCAGTCATATTTGACATGATCCCGCAGAAGGATCATTGAAACAATAACTCTATCTACCATGGATCTTAAAATAAAAGACAAAGTTGCCATAGTTTTAGCTGCAAGTAAGGGCTTGGGAAAGGCATCAGCATTAGCACTTTCTGCCGAAGGCGCAAAGGTGGTCATCAGTTCGCGCAATGCAGATGAACTAAATAAAACTGCCGAAGAAATACGTCAACAAACCGGGAATGAAGTGATCGCCATCGCCGCAGATGTATCTGATGCCGAACAGATGAGAGCGCTCATCAAAAAAACAGCTGATACTCTTGGCCGGATCGATATTCTGCTAAACAACGGTGGTGGACCACCATTTGACAAATTCGAGACATTTGATGACGAAACCTGGCAAAAGGCGTTTGAGCTGACGATTCTCAGTTTTGCACGCAACAGTCGCGAAGTGCTGCCCTATATGAAAAAAGCCGGCAGCGGTCGCATCATCAATATCATTAGCGGATCGGTAAAATCAGTTTTAAACAATGCCGTACTGTCAACCTCTATGCGAATGGGTGTGGTGGGTATGGCAAAACTAATGGCGGATGAATTTGGCCCATATCACATCACCGTAAACAATATCGCTCCCGGATTGATCCTTACCGAGCGCATTAAAGAAACTTATCCAAAAGGCGTAGACCCCGAGCTGGCGTTACAGGAAAAAACAAAAGACATCCCCGCAGGGCGTATTGGCAAACCTGAAGAGCTGGGTGCGCTGGTAGCATTTCTTGCTTCGGAACAAGCTGCTTACATCAGCGGGACTACGATTCAGATTGATGGTGGAGGGAATAGGGGGATTTTTTAGGTCTTGAACACGATTAAGTAGATTTCGAGGATTGTCATGATAATCTTTAATCAGGGTAATCTTTTAATCTTGTAAATCGTGTTCACACAATTACCGTTTTCTTATCAGCAACACAATCAGCCATATTATCGCCACGGCCTGCACCATAAACATACTTCCGGTGATCAATCGTCCGCCCGGCCAGTGCATTATTTAAAATATCAAGCCAATGACCAGCACCACAAAACTTGCCAGGAACAAAGTGACCGGATAACGAAAATTGCCCATTTATACTTTTTGCGAACTCTTTTTCGATTTAAAATAGGAAAGTATAGCTACAGTCAAAGCACCAAATCCTGCGCCTAGTGAGAAACCCTGTACAGTGTCTGCCCAGCCCATATTTCTGATGGCAGGAACAAATGTGGTCAATAAAAACACGATAAGGCAAACAAAAACGACCAAAAAAGGCCAGATAAACTTAATTTTCATAACGGCAATTTAACATTTTAAAAGTAAAATTCCGTATTTTTGCAACCTCTAAAAAAAGAGGTGGAACATATTGATGTACAAGGAATATAAGCAGTTAAATTTATCACAGATCGGTAAGGATGTTTTAGACTTCTGGAAGCAGAACAACATCTTCGAAAAAAGTATTACCAGTCGACCGGAAAACAACCCTTACACCTTTTATGAGGGCCCTCCGTCGGCCAATGGTATGCCGGGTATCCACCACGTAATGGCCCGTTCCATAAAGGATATTTTTTGCCGTTATAAGACGCTGAAAGGCTACCAGGTAAAACGTAAAGGTGGTTGGGATACACACGGTCTTCCTATTGAGCTGGGCGTTGAAAAAACTTTGGGTATTACCAAAGAAGATATCGGTAAAAAGATCTCAATTGAAGATTATAACGAAGCCTGCCGTACTGAAGTGATGAAATACACTGACGTTTGGAACGATCTGACCGAAAAAATGGGTTATTGGGTTGATCTGAATGATCCGTACATCACCTACAAGAACGAGTACATCGAAAGCCTTTGGTGGATACTGAAGGAACTTTATAACAAGGGTATGCTGTACAAAGGTTATACCGTACAGCCCTACTCACCAAAATCAGGTACCGGTCTAAGCTCACACGAGCTGAACCAGCCGGGAACTTACAAAATGGTGAAGGATACTACTATTGTTGCTCAGTTCCACTTAAAGAAAGACCAAAAGCATCCGCTCATCAATACTTTGTTTGAAAGCGCTGATGAAGATACTGTAATATTAGCCTGGACGACCACTCCATGGACGCTTCCATCAAACTGTGCGCTGGCGGTTGGAGAAAATATCAATTACGTTAAGATCAGCACCTTTAATCCATACACTTACGAGCCAGTAAACGTTGTATTGGCAAAGGACCTTGTAAGCAAATATTTTAAAGCTGATGCTGAGAACGCGTCGTTTGAAGATTATAAAGGTGATGATAAGATCATCCCGTGGAAGGTTAAAGCCCAATTTAAAGGTTCTGATTTGATCGACCTGCGTTATCACCAGCTAATGCCTTATGTAACCAATGAGGATTTAGAGAAAAATGCCTTCCGCGTAATTCCTGCTGATTTTGTTACTACCGAAGATGGTACCGGTATCGTGCACACTGCTTCTGTATTTGGTGCGGACGACTTCCGGGCTTGTAAAGAGAATGGCGTTCCGTCTGTATTAGTGCTTGACGAAACCGGCAAACAAGTACCGCTGGTTGACAAACAAGGCCGCTTTGTAAAGGAAGTAACCGACTTTGCAGGCTTGTACGTTAAAGAAGAATATTACACCAAAGAAGAACGCGAAGCACCCGGCTTTAAAGCGACCGACGTAATGATCGCCATAAAGCTGAAGGAAGACAATAAAGCTTTCGATGTTCGCAAATACGAGCACAGCTACCCGCACTCATGGCGTACCGATGAGCCGATCTTGTATTATCCGCTGGATAGCTGGTTTATTCGCACAACTGCGGTAAAAGATAAACTAGTTGAACTGAATAAAACCATCAACTGGAAGCCGGAATCAACAGGCACGGGCCGCTTTGGCAACTGGCTGGAAAACCTGGTAGACTGGAATCTGTCGCGTTCGCGTTACTGGGGTACTCCTTTGCCTATTTGGCGCGAGGAGAATGGTAACGAAGAAAAATGCATCGGCTCAATAGCTGAAATGGAGCAGGAGATCGAAAAATCTATTGCTGCGGGCTTTATGCCAAAAGGTTTTAAACTGACTGACATGCACCGCCCTTATGTTGATGATGTGATCTTAACCTCGTCAATGGGTAAAAAAATGCTGCGTGAAGCCGACCTGATCGACGTATGGTTCGATTCAGGTGCTATGCCTTATGCACAATGGCATTTCCCGTTTGAGAATAAAGACCAATTCAAAAAAGCCTACCCGGCTGATTTCATTGCCGAGGGTGTCGACCAAACCCGCGGCTGGTTCTTTACATTGCATGCTATCGCAGTGATGTTGAGCGAATGCAGTGATGAGATCAAGGCTATTAACAAAGAGGTTGGCAATAAAGGCATTTCGTTCAAAAATGTAGTATCCAATGGCTTGGTGCTGGATAAAAACGGCAACAAAATGTCCAAACGTTTGGGCAATGCGGTCGATCCGTTCTCGACTATCGAGCAATACGGAGCAGATACCGCGCGCTGGTATATGATCAGCAATGCATCGCCATGGGATAACCTGAAATTTAATATGGAAGGGCTGGATGAAGTCCGCAGGAAATTCTTCGGTACATTATACAACACCTATTCATTCTTTGCGCTGTATGCTAATATTGATAAATTCAAATACAGTGAAGCTGAGATCGAACTAAGCAAACGCCCCGAGATCGATCAGTGGATCATATCCTTACTAAATACCCTGAGCAAGGAAGTTGACGAATTTTATGCTGATTTTGAGCCGACCAAGGCTGCCCGTGCTATCCAGGATTTTGTGGACGAGCATTTGAGCAACTGGTATGTCCGCTTGAGCCGTCGCCGTTTCTGGAAATCAGACGACTCG
>JAFAKI010000272.1 GCA_019235595.1 Mucilaginibacter sp.
CCTGCGAAACGCTCAACGTGGCTGTACCATGGCGCCAGGTCTTCATAACGTATGGGCCAATCCACCGCAAAGCCATCTCTGCCCGGCCCTTCAAAATCAAATTTGCTCCAGCGTTGCGTTTGCCTTGCCCACAACAGCGACTTACCACCTACCTGGTAGCCACGTATCCAGTCGAAAGGTTTATCCTGCACGTAAGGATGTTCTTTATCCTTCACAAAAAAATGTTGACTTGCTTCGCTAAACGCATAACATCTCGACACAATCGGGTTTTCTTTTATAACACTGATAGGTTCATGAGTACGGTGCGGAAAATCCCAGGGATTTTTTGTTGCCGTTGGATAGTCCTTTAAATGCACCACGTTCTTTCCTCTTTCCAGGACAAGTGTTTTTAAACCGTTGTCGCATAGCTCCTTGGCGGCCCATCCACCGCTAATGCCAGAGCCTATTACAATCGCGTCGAAAGTATTTTGCGCTACCCCTTTTGAATTGATATTAGCCATTTTATGTTGGTTAGATAATTGGTTTTTTAAGATAGGGCTTTTTAACAATAAAAAGCGAGACAAAATAAAACGCCCCTTGGAAGAAGAGGCGCTTATGGTTTTTATTCCGAATGATTGGAATTAGCTAACCACGCGTATCGTCCAGAAGTCGTCCGATAGGTTCGCGTCTAACAAATATTGATAAGGCATGGTAAAGTACCCCTTCTGTCCCCAAGTTTCTCCCCAGCTATTTCGCACTGTAAAACGGCTCGAACTATCATCATAGCCTACCACTAACACAGCATGACCGCCGATTGCGTTTTCATCGGGGGCGGGCAAATTCAATACACCCGTTTGCGCAACCTGAGGGCTTTCAAAGCTGCTGTAAACGGTGAATCCGATTACGAAAGGGTATCCGTTTGCCAGGCAGCCCCTCATTTGATTGATATCCCGGCTCACCCTATGGTAGGAGATAGCTGTATTATGAGATGCCTCAGTATAACAGGCCTGGTATGGTTTTATAGCGAACTCGCTTATTACATAGGGCCAGGAAGTTTCTGAACATACGCCCTGCTTTGCTATACTCTTTATGCCGTCGCGTATTTGAGCCCCGCTATCGGAGTTGATCGTATTTTCGATAGCGCGCTCGTTATAATAGATAAATAACCGGGAAGGCATAAAGTCCGGCAGCTTCTGCTTAAGCAGTTCAAATTCAAAAGCGGCGCCAATTGAGTTGGCGGTACAGCTTCCCAATTGCCCCTGATCATAAACCGGGGGGCATTGGCTTGTAAGGTCGACCTTTGGCGGCAAGCTCCCCAGAACAGCTGCAGGAGCGGCATAGGCAAGGTCTCTGTGATCGGGCAGATCGGGTCTCCACCCATAACGTGATGATAAGCGATACATAAGAATGGAACTAAGTTACACCTACTCTATGATCCGTTTTCGGCATACCGGATATTTTAAAATATTGGCATAAAGCTAGGCATAGCCTCCAAATTGCATCCACGTATTTTCACGGTATTTTATTGTTGTTTTCACGGTATTTATCACCAGTGGTTTAAAATATTATAAAACATTTTGTGTAACCAATCGGTTTCTTATATATTTGTAACCGATCGGTTACGAGAAAGAAAATAGAAAAATGAGACGAGATGTATTCCAGGCAATAGCAGACCCAACCAGAAGGGCAATCATTAATATGATCGCCAATCAGCCCATGAACCTGAATGCTGTTGCCGAGCGATTTGATATCAGCAGACCTGCTATATCGAAACAAATAAAAATCCTAACCCAGTGCGGACTTGTTAGCATAAAACAACAAGGCCGCGAACGCTATTGCGAAGCAAAACTTCAGAAGCTAAATGAGGTTTCTGAATGGGTAGAGCAATACCGTGTGTTCTGGAATCAGAAACTTGATGCTTTGGAGGATTTCCTGGCAAAGAGTGCAGATAATAAATAGCGAACAAACCAATTAAATATAAGCAACAATGAAAAACGAACCAGTTGTAATTGAACGCACCCTGAACGCATCTGCCGAAAGGGTTTGGAAAGCCATTGCCGACAAAGACCATATGAAACAATGGTATTTGAACTTAGAAGAGTTCAAACCTGAGGTAGGATTTGAGTTTAGTTTTGAAGGTGGGCCTGCACGTCTTTTGCATTTATGCAAAATAACCAGGGTTGAATACGAAAGGACATTACAATACACCTGGCGGTTTGAAGGTTACGCGGGAGACTCAGTTGTTACCTGGGAATTATTTCCTGAAGGGACCAGTACAAAACTTAGACTTACACATGAGGGGATTGAAACCTTCCCGCTTGATAAGCTGGGCTCAAAAGAAGATTTTGCAGAAGGGTGGGTACATTTAATAGAATCTTCATTAAAAGGCTATTTAGAAAAAATAGAGGCTTAAATAAAAAGATTTAATATTCATAAAACAGATAATATATGAAAACCGAGCCATTTGTAATTGAACGCGCCCTAAACGCTTCGCCCGAGAGAGTTTGGAAAGCCATTACCGACAAAGACCAAATGAAAGAATGGTATTTTAACCTGGCGGAATTTGAACCGGAAGTTGGTTTCGAATTTACTTTCAACGGTGGTAGTGAAGAAAAAACCTATGTACATTTATGCAAGGTAACTAAAGTAGAACCCGGTAAACTACTGCAATATAGCTGGCGTTACCGCGACTATCCCGGTAATTCGTTCGTAACCTGGGAGCTGTTTCCCGAAGGAGATAAAACCAGGTTGAAATTAACGCATGAAGGATTAGAAACCTTCCCAACTGACAGCAAGGATTTTGCAAGAAGCAGTTTTGAAGCCGGCTGGACTTATATTATAGGCACTTCGATTGTTAATTTCTTTGAAAAACAAGCAGAAACACTATGAAAGTGATCGTAACAAGTATCCTGGTTGATGATCAGGACAAGGCTTTAAAATTCTATACCGAAAAATTAGGGTTCATCAAAAAAACCGAAATTCCTGTAGGCGATGCACGATGGCTGACTGTAGTTTCTCCAGAAGGGAATACCGATGTGGAAATATTACTTGAACCCAACTGGAACCCGGCTATAAAAATCGACGGTAAACCAGCTGCGGCGGAATATCAGAAAATATTGTTCAATGCTAACATTGCGGCCGCCGTTTTTGGAGTAGATGATATAAAAACAGAGTACGAACGACTAAAAGCTCTAGGCGTGAGGTTTACCACACCACCAACGCCAATGGGACCGGTTACAGTAGCTACATTTGATGATACCTGTGGGAATTTAATTTCTATGGCGCAGCGGTGATTTGTTATTTGTCGCATCACACCCTATAATTTGTCGTGATCAAAACTCTTTAGAATGAAAAACTGTTGATAGCTTTATATCATTAATCTTGTAAACCATTCAGGTATGTTTATAGATAAAAAAGCTTTCAGCAGTTTTTCCGTAAATGACATCGATAAGGCAAAAGAGTTTTATCGGGGTGTATTGGGGCTTGATGCTCAGCCAATAGAAATGGGTGGTGGGTACAGTATGCTCGAATTGAATGTTACCGGCGGGTCAAAAATAATGATCTACCCCAAGCCTAATCACACTCCGGCTACATTTACAGTTTTGAATTTCCCTGTTGATGATCTTGAAAAAACGGTGGATGAGCTCACCGCAAAAGGGGTAAAATTTGAGCAATACGATATGGGCGACTTAAAAACTGATGCAAAAGGTATTGTTCACGGAGATGGTAGAGGACCTGATATTGCCTGGTTTTCCGACCCGGCTGGAAATATTATTTCCGTCCTGCAAAATAACTGATCAAGACATACGCTTTACGATGCGTAGTTTATGTGTATAGCGTTTTTGTTCTTCTGAGTATATGCCCTGGTTATCTATCCGGTCGATCTTTACCCGGCCTGACGCATGGATGATCTGTTCATTATTCAGCATGATACCCACGTGCGTAATTTTTGCATCGGCATTATCAAAGAAAGCAAGGTCGCCCAGTTTAGCTTCGGCCAGAAAGTCAACCACCTTACCCTGGTCGGCTTGCATCCAGGCATCTCTTTTCAGCTCATAACCGCGTAGTTTAAACACTGCCTGTGTAAATCCGGAGCAGTCGATACCATAATGTGTACGTCCTCCCCATAAGTAAGGCGTATTTAAAAAAGATTTGGCTACGATATCTAAAGCCGCGGTCTCACCTATTTCGCCTATTATTTCAAACTGCTCGCTATTGATCTGGCAGGTGGTACCCTTAAGAAATACCAGTGAACTGCCAACCGGCAGATATAATACGCTGTTATCAGGTTTTTTCCAGGCCTGTGTTACGGCCCTGTAAGTAATCGGGGCAGGATTTTCTTTAAGTGTATTGTAGGCAATATGGCCAAGCATAGCAAATTGAAGGCGGCCTATCCAGCCTTCGTAATTGTCGCTGGTAGTAATCACCTTCACCCATCGTTCCGTCCATTCCAAAATCTCAAAAGTCTCGCCAAATAATATCTGGGAAACCATCTCGCTTTTATCACTCGATTCGGCTCTGAGGGGTATAACAGCTAAATTACAAATGCCATATTCCATTGTTAAAAATTAAGATTTAGGGTTCAGGAAATCTTACGCAACAATAGTTAAAATTTTCAGTAAAAAAATAGGGGAATGTATAAAATCACACATTCCCCTACCGTTATTAACATTAAACAATTTTTATTCGTTCATGTGCAGCCATTCTTTTTTGGCCAGCAATTCTTCTTTTGTTTCGCGAACATCTTCATCATCTACGCAGCAGTCAACAGGGCAAACAGTAGCACACTGTGGCTCGTCATGAAAACCAACACACTCGGTACACTTATCAGGTACAATGTAATATATATCGTCAGACAATGCAGCCTGTGTTTCCTCAGCATTTAACGTATTGCCATCGCCAAAATCAATCAAGCCTCTCAAACCGGTGCCGTCCGAAAATCTCCAGGCAGCGCCAGCATCATAGATGGCGTTGTTTGGGCATTCCGGCTCACAAGCCCCACAGTTTATGCACTCATCGGTGATTTTAATCGCCATAGTTTCTTTATATCTTATATTCTAAACTTACCTTTGCCTTGCTAAACAAGCATGCAAATATAACAAAAAAACAGTTTTGGGGTTTATTCCCTTTCCATTTATATGTCAAAATTAAATAAAAACTACTTAATAGATGTATTTTCTACGTTAGGTGCACAATTAAGTTACCCCGACGAACAATTAAAGACAATCATAAACGACGAGTATCATTACAATGCCTGGTTCACTCCGCGGAATGTTGAGCACGCGGTGAAATCAATAGGCAAAATGCTGAATAAAGAAGACCTCACAACCTGGCTTAGCAGGTACCAGATCGACTATAATAAAGATAGTAAAAAAGTCGGTTTGATCCTGGCCGGAAATATTCCATTAGTAGGCTTTCACGATGTATTGTGTGTTTTGATCAGCGGGAATCAGGCCCTGATCAAGGCCTCCACCCAAGACGCCCGGCTAATCAATTATGTGTTAAACATGTTGGTTAAAATAGAACCGGAATTTCAATCGCGATACAGTTTTGTGGAGCGATTGGAGAATTTTGATGCAGTGATAGCAACCGGCAGCAATAATACCTCTCGCTATTTTGAGTTTTATTTCAGCAAAGTTCCGAATATCATACGCAAAAACCGCAACAGCGTAGCCGTTTTGACAGGGAACGAAACAACTGAACAACTCTATAAATTGGGGCGTGACATATTTGATTATTTTGGTTTAGGCTGTCGCAACGTATCCAAATTGCTGGTTCCGGAAAGTTATGATTTTACACCATTCTTTGAAGCTATTCAGCCGCATTATACCATTATCAATCACCATAAATACAACAACAATTACGACTATAATAAATCTATCTACCTGGTAAACAAGGACAAGCATCTGGATAACGGATTCCTGTTAGTAAAAGAAGATGAACGTATGGTGTCACCACTGTCGGTTGTGTTTTATGAGCAGTACAAAGACCTCGCGTCGGCAGATGCATTTCTTGAACGCGAAAGTGAAAATATTCAGTGCATCGTCAGCTCAGCTGATGTCAAGGCATCAAACCAGGTGGTTGGTTTCGGTGAAAGTCAGCAACCAGCATTGTGGGATTATGCCGATGGCGTTGATACAATGGATTTCTTGACAAAGCTTTAAATAAACGATACCTTTGGTGGGAGGTGAAAGCTGAAAGGTAAAAGGCGAAAGGTAACTAAACCAGCCTTTAACCGTTCCGTCTTTAACCTTTAACCTCAAAAAATGTATATTATAAAAGTTAAAGGCGTTGCCAAAATACCTGACTATGTGCAGCTGCGCGACGATCAGTTTACGTTGCTGGCATATTTCAGGGTCGACAGACCTGATAAGTCGCTGGATAAGGTGGGATTGGGAAGCAAGACAGAGTATATCATGAATATTATAAAAGACCTGCCGTTTGGGCAGATCTTAAAACTGGAACTATAAAATGATCGGAAACTCAATTATAAAACTCAGCAATGTTGATATTTTTCAGCAAAAAAATCTGGTATTATCAAATGTAAACCTGCATGTGGATAAAGGTGATTTTGTTTGGCTCATTGGTCAAACAGGTTCCGGAAAAAGCAGTTTGCTGAAAGTGATTTATGGTGATTTGAATATCCCTGACGGCGAAGGTCATGCTTGTGGTTACGATTTAAGAAAATTAGCATCAAAAGATGTCCCTTACTTGCGCCGCAAACTGGGTATCGTATTCCAGGATTTTCAATTGCTGACCGATCGATCTGTGGAAGAAAACCTGCAATTTGTAATGCGTGCCACCGGCTGGAAAGACAAACAACTTATTGCCGAACGTACGCTGGACGTATTGGAAAAAGTAGGTCTTCGCTCCAAGCTAAAAAAGATGCCCCATGAACTGTCCGGCGGAGAGCAGCAGCGTGTTGTAATTGCCCGGGCATTGATCAATGATCCCGAAATCATCCTGGCAGACGAACCAACCGGCAACCTCGACCCGGATACCTCTGAAGAAATTGTGCTGTTGTTAAAACAGATCAGCCAATCCGGCACTGCCATCCTGATAGCCACCCACGATTATCACATCATCCGCACTTTCCCTTCGCGCATCATTAAGTGTGAAAATGGAAAGGTTTTGGAAGACGTGCAGATTGCTTAGTTTGCAGTTGACGGTTTGCAGTGAGCAGTAAATCCCCGTAAATGCAAACTGCCACCTGAGAACTGCCAACTAAAAAGCATAAGTGTCATTTTTTACCTCAAAATAAAAGTCTGTCTGCCACTCTGTCCTGAAAACACAAATGGCAGGATACTTGATTTGCAGAACTGAATCATGAATTTTAATGATATGCTAAAGAAAAAAAAGAACGAACACATAGAAGGCGAAGAGCATCTGAACGGAGTAATCGAAGAAGGAGCTGCAACTGCCGAAACTGAACCAAGTCCTGAAGAATTGATCAAGCAGGAGCTTTCAGTAGCCAACGACAGGTACCTGCGCTTATATGCCGAATTTGATAATTTTCGCCGCCGTACCGCCAAAGAACGCGAAGAAGCCAGGAAATCAGAAGGCAAGGATGTAATTGTTGCCCTGCTGCCTGTGTTGGACGATTTTGATCGTGCCATCCGTTCGATGGAAAACTTGACAGATGTTAACGCCGTAAAAGAGGGCGTTGTACTGATACAGAATAAATTAAAAAATGTGCTTTCGCAAAAAGGGCTGAAAGAGATGCAATCAATAGGCACTCCTTTTGATCCTGAGATTCATGAAGCAATCACCAACATACCCGCCCCGTCAGATGACTTGAAGGGTAAAGTAGTTGATGAAATGGAAAAAGGCTATTATCTGAATGATAAAGTAGCCCGCTTCGCGAAAGTTATAGTAGGGAATTAATGACTGAATTAGTGAATTAGCGAATTAGCGATTTGGGAGTTCGTCTCTTTAAATCACTAAATCACTAATTCACTAATTCGCTAATTTAACATAGATGTCAAAAAGAGATTATTACGACGTTTTGGGCGTTGCGCGCGGTGCCGATGCTGAAGAGATCAAAAAGGCTTATCGCAAAATGGCGATCAAGTATCACCCTGACAAAAATCCGGGCGATAAACAAGCCGAAGAAAACTTCAAGGAGGCAGCCGAAGCTTACGAAGTATTAAGCAACCCTGAAAAACGTCGCCGTTACGACCAGTTTGGCCATGCAGCGAATGCACAGTCAGCCAACGGCGGGGGTTTTGGTGGTGGTGGCATGAATATGGAAGATATATTCAGCCAGTTTGGCGATATATTCGGCGGAGGCAGCCCGTTTGAAGGCTTTTTCGGAGGCGGTGGCAGACAAGGCGGCGGTCGTCGTGTACAACGTGGCAGCAACCTGCGCATTAAAGTAAGACTGACGCTCGAAGAAATTGCCAACGGAACTGAAAAGAAAATAAAGGTAAATAAGCAGATCGTTTGTAAAACCTGCGATGGCACAGGAGCAAAGGACCGTTCATCGGTACAAACCTGTAAAACCTGCGGTGGCCAGGGCGCTGTGCGCAGGGTGACAAATACTATTCTGGGCCAGATGCAAACTACCAGCACCTGTCCTACCTGTAATGGCGAAGGTACTACCATCACTTCAAAATGTACAGTTTGTCATGGTGACGGTGTTGTTCGTGGCGAGGAAACCATCAGCATCAATATACCTGCCGGCGTAAGCGAAGGCATGCAGTTGAGCATGAGCGGCAAAGGTAATGCGGCGCCACGCGGCGGCGTACCGGGCGACCTGATCATCCTGATAGAAGAAATACCGCACGAAACCTTAAAACGTGACGGCAACAACGTGATCTACGATCTGCATGTAAGCTTTATTGATGCAGCTTTAGGTACCAGCGTTGAAGTACCTACCATTGATGGCAAAGCGAAGATCAAGATTGATCCTGGTACGCAGGGCGGTAAAATCTTACGCCTGAAATCAAAAGGTGTCCCTGAAGTAAACTCCTACCACCGCGGCGACCAGCTGATCCACGTAAACATCTGGACACCAAAAGCATTGAGCCGTGAAGAACGCGAATTGCTCGAGAAACTACAAGATTCTCCGAACTTCAAACCAAGTCCGGGTAAAAACGAGAAGAGTTTCTTTGAACGGATGAAGGAATACTTTGAGTAAGGTTAAAGGTAAAAGGCGAAAGCTGAAAGGTATTAAAGCCCGGGATCAAATTGGTTCCGGGCTTTTTATTCAAAATTTTGATCGATCAAATATTTTATATCTTTTACTATAGTTCTTATTATTAAATCCTCGTCATTTTTAGTCAATTTCTCACTATAAAACTTAAATATTTGAATATCCATGTTTATGTTATCAATAGAATATTCTTGGTCATCAAATTCCACAAGAATAGTTTCTGATACATCAAAGTTATTATCAGGGTTTTTAAATTCAATAAGATCAATTTGTAACATAATTGACTTGACTTTTTTATCTTTTGATATAATGTATTCGATTTGCTCTTTTATACTCCGATCTTTAACAGCTTCTTTAAATACGTCTTTATAATAGATCATAGGTTGTGCATCTACAGAAATATTAACTTGTTCAAAGAATTCATCAAATACCTTTAACTTTTCTTTTAGTTTTTCTATAAATGGAGTTAATACATCTAATAATACTTTGTGTATATCATCTTTACTTGCTTTCTTCTTAGGGACAACTCTCGTTTGCAACTCCATTTTAAACAAGGCAAGCTCTTTATCTATATCTTCATCTTCGTCAATGTCTCCGCCTCTCGCTGCTTTTAAATACATTTGTAAAGAACTAATCAAACGTTCAGTAATATATTCAACAAAGGGCCATGCATCGCCGTTATCTGCTCTGCTCAGTAATGCATAATAGTTTTGTCTTTCATCGTTTTTTATAATAACTGGTGTATATCCGTTCTGCATTATGATCAGATTCATCAATATTCTTGACAGCCTGCCATTTCCATCATCAAATGGATGTATCTCAACAAATTTGTGATGGAATAACGCAGCTATTACAACAGGATGAATGCTTTTATTTTGAGTTATCTCTGAATACCAGCTCATCAATTCCTGCATTTTTGCTGGTGTTTCTTCTGGTGACGCATAGTAATGTGTTTCACCGGTAGATGTTTTAACATGATTGGGTAATGCTTTATATTCTCCAAGTGTAATTCTTTTAGTCGTAGGCACCCCATCAATCGTCTTTGCATTGACATTATAAGGCTCCACTAAAATCATTTCATGAAGATTGCGTATGTCAGCTTCCGATAAAGGTCGGGTATCTTTTACAATTGATAACAGAAAGTTAATTGCTTCATTATGTCCACGAATATCCAGGTGGTCTTTTAGGGGTTTACCTTTGGCCGTAATTCCCTCCATTAAAAAGGCGACCGTCTCGCCGTAGTTTAAACGGTTTCCTTCAATAGCATTAGAGTGATAATTCCACTCTAAACGAAGTTTTTGCATCACCTTCCCTTCTACATCTTCAGGTAATGGGCGCAAATCATCAATTTGCTTTTTTAATGCGTCAACTTCCTTAAGTATATCAGCTTTGCTAAACTCTGTTTCCAGTTTAAAATCCATTCTTTAAAGATATGAAATTCCCTAAACCTTTATCCTTTCACCTTTTGCCTTTCACCTCAGAAGGTTGATATTGTATCAACTCATTAACGAGTTTTTCCACCTGCTTATAATCGGCCTTTTCTACCAGATAAGCCTGCCCATTACCATTATCATCCCAACTATTTTTACCATCTTCAGCGACTATCATTCTACCATGATGTAAGGTGTAGAACTGAGAATACCCTTTTATCGCTACCAGCACAGCCGTCTCGTCCCAACTTTTGCGGCCCAGTGAATCTTCTTTTGCCAGCGGTATAGAAATGCGGAAAACATCCTTCACGGGGCTGTTCTTTATCGCATCATTATGTATCAAAGGTATGCCTGCCAATATCTTCGCTCCTATCTCAAATCCGCTTAGAATGACCTGTGTAGGCCAGTTAGCATATACATTCTGAGAAGCTTTGGCATCCTTCATTACATTAAACTCATATCCGGATGGAAACCTGCCTGCCATGCAAACCAATAGCTTTACTTTGTGGGCAACCAACTCTTTGCCATTCAGCTTTGAGTATTCGTCGGCATTGGTATTTAGCAAATTTGAAAGGTTGGTTAGAAATCCTACTGTTACTATCGTCACACTATGATCGGGCTGAGAGGCTAAAACCTTTCGATAAACCTGAACGGCGTCAGGTACTTCATCGTTATTCTTAATTTTGTGCGGGTATTTTGCTAACAGAGTATCGCTCCAATGCTGCCAGTCACGAAGATCCAATCCATTTTTCGGGATGCCAATAGGAATATTAGGTCGTTTGAAATATGTATTGAATACATCCATCACCCCGGCTACGCCATCATACCGGGTACTGGCTACTGTAGCCAGGATATTCGCTTCGCCTTTGTCTGCCAAAGCATGCAGAATAGTGATAGCGCCTACATCATCATAATCTGGGCCCATGTCGCTATCAAAAATGATGTTTACCGGCTTTTGCTGACCGAAACAAATAGAAGTCAAAAGAAGGAATAGCAGTAAAAGTTTATATCTCATATTCAGGCATTGGAGTAACGACTAAATTATTAATTTTATCATAAATCCTCTACCGTTAAATCGGCACCCTTCGTAACAAAGCATTGACAATATTATCTAACTATAAAAACTGATCCTTATATGCTAAGCATTCGGCACATCGAAAAGCAATATGCCGGGCACAAAGCCCTAACCGATGTAAGTTTAGAAGTTGAAAGCGGCCAGATATTCGGTCTGCTGGGCCCAAATGGAGCCGGTAAAACTTCACTTATCCGCATCATTAATCAAATTACAGCACCTGATTCGGGCGAAATCTACTTTAACGGCGAAAAGCTTAACTCATCGCACATCGAACGTATCGGCTACCTGCCAGAAGAGCGCGGTCTCTACAAAAAAATGGAGATCGGCGAGCAAATGATCTACCTGGCGCGACTAAAGGGACTAACGCGCGCCGAAGCTCAAAAACGCCTTAAATTCTGGTTCGAAAAGCTGGGAATGGAAACCTGGTGGAAAAAGAAAATAGAAGAACTGTCAAAAGGGATGCAGCAGAAAGCACAATTCGTGGCTACGGTACTGCATGAGCCTGATCTGATCATTCTGGACGAACCTTTCAGCGGTTTTGACCCGGTAAATGCTGAATTGATAAAAGACGAAATATTGGAGCTCAATAAAAAAGGAGCTACCATTTTATTCTCTACTCATCGTATGGAATCTGTTGAAGAACTTTGCGATGCCATTGCGCTTATTCATCTCTCTCACAAAATACTGGATGGCAGGGTAAAAGCCATTCGCAATTCGTATCGTAACGATACTTATTTAATAGAATACAGCGGCGAAAAATTGAATTTGAACGGTTCACAGCCGTTCGAGGTGTTAAGTGAAGGCACAGACGACGACCGGTACCTTATCAAAATCAGTCCTAAAGCTGACAATACGGCCAACGAAATTTTGCAATACCTAA
>JAFAKI010000343.1 GCA_019235595.1 Mucilaginibacter sp.
TCCAATGCCAATTCAGGGTTGTCGGATGAAAAGTCTTTATTTACCTCTTGAGGTAAAATAAAGTTCTTAATTACGGTTAGAAGATTACGGAGTAAAAGTTTAGCAGCCATAATATCATGGTTTTGGGTTTAATCATTGCGCGCATTAGGTAGGTCACGCTCAGCGAATTACGCAAGCACGTACTTCAATATTTATACCACCAAAACTGCCTTTTATGGGTTTGCCTTTTAGTGTATAATTATCCCTATGGTTTAAATTATAGCTGTATTGATTAATAAAAGTTAATAATTTTTAGTTAATTGATAATCAGTAAGTTGTAGTATTAATAAAAGTGTGGAAAATTTTATATACTTTATTTTCTAATATAAATATTTATAAATATTTATAAATCAACGATTTGTGAATTTCATATAAATAAGATTTTATTTAATATATGTATATTGTTTTGAGCAATGGGGAATAATTGGGAAAAAAAACCACGTTCTATTGCGGTTTCTTTTTGGTTGATAGTATTGAAAGATTAATTAAAGCAGTTTGATAAAATAACTTATTAAATAAAATTGAAAACGCTGATAATTTTATATGAATTTTATAATTAATTAATAATTATGGTATTATATAAGTAAATAGAACTATTTTATTTTAATTGAGAGATAAACAGTAAAGGTAGCCAGGGTTTTTTAAGAGGCCGGCAAACACGTCTGGATTGTTATCAGGAAACGATTGCAAACTAAGGATGGGCAATGATAAAAAAATATATTATTTACTTATTTATTATTTAATAAGCAAAATAATATCACTGCGATTCAGGAGCCATAACGCCATTAGGATTGTGGCTCCCGAATCACCTTGTTTTGGGTTATATCAGGGGGTTAAAATTTTATACGATCTTTATAGTTTAATGAATTTTGTTGTGCCAACTAATGATTGTGTCTTATTGTCAAATACTTTAACCATGTATGTTCCCGGCAACCAATCTCCGACATCACCTTGCCAGTAAGGCTGATTTGATGTAATCCTTTTGAGCATATTGCCTGAACTATTGGAGATTAGAATATCATATTCGCTTGACTGGGCAGCTATTGCAAGACTGATGTGCCCTGCGGCCGGATTTGGATATATCCTAATGGAATTTTCAGCAAAATAGTTAAACTCGTGGTGATAGGCTATCGGCACCACCCGCGAATAGGTTACATTGCTGTTTACGTCTTCCTGTTTCAGCCGGTATAAATTAATCCCTTCTTCAGGACGCTTATCTATAAATCCATAATTGCCCGCGCCTGTTGCAGGAACTATGCCTATTGTCTCAAACGTCCGTCCCCCGTTTATGCTCCGTTCAACGCTAAAATGGGTGTAGTTCTCTTCGTATTTTGTTTCCCATACCACTTTTACTTCACGGGCAAACGGCAACTTGTGTGCATTAAAGTTGATAAGCTGATAAGCGTAGGCTGGGTTTTGAGTCATCACTAATTCAAAGCGTCTTGATCCATAAGTATTTGTATCGGCTTTGCTTATGGTGAACGCATAATTTGCTGTTGTACGCAGATCAACTGAATCCTTTTGGAAATTATCTTTTAGCCAAATGTTCATCAAAGGCGGAATGGCTACTATTTGAGACGCGTTCAGCTGATAGGTCCCACCTGTTTTGGCGTTAACACTAAGTGGAATTACCTGGTTGTGGTAGGTCAGGTTACGCTCACTTATTGCTAACGGAATGTTGTCAGAAGACATTACAGATAAACTAACCATACCAGAGCCCTGTCGGTAGTACGCATCTATGTTAGGGTCATATTTGGGGTCTACTCCGTCAACAAACGTTACAACCACGTCATCCGTATTGATAGAATCTTTCGCCATTTTAACTTTTATATAGCGGTTAACGGCAAGCGGAACCGGTGACAAATCCATAAACAAATTTCCACCGGTATTTTGTTGCGGTGCGAAATTTGTGCCGGTTCCCTGGATTTTAGCTGTCTCATTTAATGTTAAAAGTGCGCCGGTATTAGTTGCCAGTACAAAGAAACCCTGCCCGCTCATGATATATCTGCTGGCACTGTTTGTAGTTACATACGGTGAAACAGCCTGATAGGTATCATAGTTCTGAGTAACGGGATTTAACTCGTAAAAGAAAGCCGATACATTTTTGCAATAGATGCCTGTTGTTGTGCTTGACGTATTGTATGTATTCAAATCCAGATTGCAAGGGTAGGGGTTGCCTACCAAATTGAAGCCTTTGGATATCACGCTTGCATTGGACCATCCCAAAGTTGTTGACGCAGGAGTATACCAATCCCTGAAAACAAACTGGCCCGTATTAAGATTGCCGGATGTAGACATGGTCACTGATTCGGCAGGGTTGCCGGCTGTAAACTGCTGAGTCTGGGTATAAGTGCTGCTATTGCGGTTGCCCCTGTAATAGAACAGGAACCCGTTGGTGACTGGTATGCTGTAAGAGCCGGTTGTATTGGTATAGTCGAAAGTGTAAGTAGGAGGTGAGCCAGTGCCTGAGTTTAGGTTGTTGATGCCCTGGAAACTACCATCAATAAAACTGGTGAATAACGGTGGCACGTCTTCCCGGTATATATATATTGTCGGGTTTCCGGTCTTATCGAAACCACCTGCCAAGCCTGTTGTTCCCGAGATATATGCATAATTCTGCACATAGTTAAGGCTATAAACATAATTTGAACCAGAAGTACCGCTATTTACAGGTGATGAAAGTAGCCGGTATCCTCTGTGTCCATTAAAATAACGCTCTACGGTAAATGTTCCTACGAATTTATTAGTTGTGCTGGGGCTCGCGTAGATACAAGCAGAACCGGTTGCATCTGATTGCAGCGTAAATGTACCCCCGCTTTGATTGGTCACAATACAATCATGGGCGCTGCCATTAAAATATCTCAGAACTGATGTGGGGCCTATGTAAAAGCTGCCACTACTTAAATTCATGATTGACTGTGAATCATCAAATGTGAGTATACATGCTGAACCGGATTGGCCTACGTAGAAGGTGCCTGCGTTATAAATAGCTGTATTGCCTGATGATCCATTACCGGTTATGTCAAATGCGTTGCCCCCGTTTACGGTAAATACGCCACTGCTACTGTTATATATGTAATTAGTGCCTGCATTTACCTTAAGCGTGCCGCCGGTTACGGTAAAGTTACCTGAATTACTGATATTCGCTGCACTTGTATTGGTACCAATTGTAAGGTTCGAGGTGGTTGATCCCATCGAAAAAATTGCATTCACGCCCGAGGGCACAGTCAGCGCTTTATTTACAGTAAGGGAAAAACCTCCATTAATAGTAATCGAATTATTCCCGGTAAATGACAACGAGTAGACCGTTGAATTTGCTGTTATTGTAGGGGCTACCGCTGTATTGGGAATGGTTGCAATATCATTTGTACCCGGTACTGCATTGCCACTCCAGTTTGATGCGGTGGACCAGTTATTACTTGTCCCTCCCTGCCAGGTGAAGCTATTCTCGCAGGTCCCGCTAAAAGGTGTATACGTGATAATATAATTACTTGCTAAAAAGGTACCCGGCCCGGTTGGCAATGAAGGGGTAACCGTATAAGTCGAGCCAGCTGTTTGCGCTGTTGTTGGATTAAATGTTAAAGTGACCCCGGTAATGGTTTCATTATTTACGGTGCCGCTATAAGTGAAATTATTTGAATAAACGCCAGAGGTAGGCGCTACGCCAGCCGTTTCACTTGGCCCGGTAGCGGTGATCGTCAACGGAGCACCGGTTATGGTAAAGTTGCCGGATACATAATTGATAGTATAATAGGAAGGAGCACTACAGCCGCTTACGGTAACAGGGTAAATTCCGGCATTTGATGAGGTAGTGACAGAAGTGCTTGCAGTTGGGAGCAAATATAAACTGCTTGAGTTATCTCCATTTATATATCCCGTAATTGTATAAGAACTGGACGTAATGACAGTTGGATCAACCGCGCCGTATACCTGGCTTACGCTGTTACCGGTGATGGTGAGTATGGCTCCGGTTACTGTGCCTGTATAAGCCACAAAAGTAATGTTATAGTTACCCGATAAAAAGCCACCGCTGCCAGTTACCGGCAACGAAGGCGTAACGGTGTAACTGGTACCAACCGGTGTTGTGCTTGAGGCGGCATTAGCGTCATAGTTGAAATAAACATTAGTAATGCTTTGGCCAGAAACCAGGCTGCCCGAGGTAAGAGAGAAATTAGAGGTGCTTGACCCGTTGGTATAACTTGTACCATAAGTTTTGGCCGGGCCGGTAGCTGTTATAGTAATCGGTATGGCTGTAATGTTTGCGGTCAGACCAGGATTGGTTAAAGTATAATTACCGGCGTTTGCTCCGGTCAGTGCAAGCGTTACAGCGATATTGTTTCCAACGTTAGCACTGGCAAACGTTCCAGTGGTGCTGATGTTTACGACGTCGCCACCGACCACGCCAGAAAGTGTACCCCCTGAAACTGCTGCTGTTGTATTGCCATTATATACTTTATTACTTACTGTCGCACCGCTTTCGGTTATAGTAAGAGTTGTTACCGTAATCGATCCGGACGCATAAGAAAAAGAATAATTACTGGCTGTGAACGTGCCGCCTGTCGGTGCCGAAGGTGTTACTGAGTTGTTATAGGGTGATCCGGCTACTGACGCATTAGCTGCAGATCCTGTGCCGTAAGCGATAGTTACACTGCCAATTGTTTCCCCGTTGGCCATGCCAGAAGTAGTAAATGCAGTTGATCCGGCTCCGCCACTGAGGGCGTTGCCATAAACTTTTGAGACATTGGTAGCTGTTATTGTTACCGCCTTGGCCGAGACGGTAAGAGTTCTGACATTTGAAGTACTCGCTGCAGCTCCATTGTTATCGGTATTAGTGATTGTGAAACTATAGACGCCCGCAGGTGTTGTTGTGCTTGTCGTCAGAGTAATTGTTACGGTGCCTCCACTACCGGGATTGTATGATGTTGGGGTTAATGTAACACCCGCAGGGGTAGCACCCGTCCAGTTTATTGCAAGTCCGTCATTTTGCTGGGGTGTGCCAACTGTAACCCTTGTTAGGGTGATAACATAAGTAGCACCCGTTGACGTTCCGTAGGTAACTGTTGGACCGCCTTGTGCTGCAACTGAAATCGCGGTAACTTGTCTGGCTGCAAAAGCAATATTCCCGAAAAATAGGCAAGTAATAACAATAATCATCGCCATAATAATCGACTTCGGCAAAAGGTTTATTACGCTTCTCTTTCGTCGCGGGAACCTGCTGCCAAATATGGGCGAAACATTGAAGTAATAGATACCCTTGTTATTTAGGGCAACTGTATTTCCTTCGGTGCCGGTATCTGTCCCTGATGGTGATGCAATTTTTTTTGCGATTGCGGACAATGTTGCAAGTAAATATCTTAAGGCCATGCTCTGTTTAAATTAGGTTAGGCTTTGTGTACAGAAATTCTCGTTCGGATATCAATTGCGGATTTATCAAGCAGGGTAGAACAAAGGTGTTGCTAATACACTTACCTTTCTGTATATCAATAAAATACGCACACATATAGGTCAATACTTATACCAATGGCAATATTTTTCATGTTGCTCAATAAGTCTTTTTTTATAGCATTACTTCAAAATATTGCCGAATAATTTAGAGTTGTTAATGAAAATATTCGCCTGATAGCCAGTTGGTTAATAAACTTCCTCAAAGTGTGGAATACTTTGTGGAAATCTGTTTGGAAGTATGGGTAATCAATGTTTGTGACATTGTATTTAATAATTTACACTGTATCAATAGCATACAAATGTTATATAAAGCTAACCGGGCTGATGAGCCAGAAGAAAGCTGGTTTGATGGGAAATTTTGAGAAAAAATAGCTACGCGAGGCTGCCGATGACTGCAGATGGAATGAGATTGTAAGAATAGTTAAATTGTTAATAATAAGTCAATTGCGTCGTTTTTTTTGCTTTTAAAAGCAACTCTTTTAACGATTGATGAATGACCTGACTATTATTGGGAAAAAACGTATTAAATATCAATTAATAAACGTGAAATTCATATTTGTTGATAACCATTGTTTTCGCGTAAAATACTTATTTTGAGTTACGCTGATACTTTTGTGAACGCAGGGAGAAATAAAAGCACCTTTCGCTATTATTAAAATCAGGTGAATAATCTCACCATTAAAAAGATAAGATGATTCTTTGAATACGCTCCGGTAATCAGATAAGACAAATTCAGACTGCGATAATTTGCCCTGTAATTTCACGCAAACGTTTGTAATGATACTTTTCCAATAAAATTTATCTTACTTTCTCTGAGCAAATTATCGGCTATCTGCCTTGCCATTGATCAAAAATTAATCAGGTCTGCACTAAGCCCAACAAGCTTATCTTATAGTGCTAAATCCGAGGCTGTTTTCTTATCAATTACGTTATTCTGTGACTGTTCCAGCACAAACGTTTGCGTTATGTAATATTCTTCAATTGTCTAAAGGCCTTTCTACCTTCCACTATTCATAACACAGAATTAATACCTAATTACTAATTGTTTAAACTTATTGTTTATGGAAAGTACCCAGCAACCGCCCTGAGTTCTCAGGAAAAGCAGGCAATCTGCCTGAATACTCATCATCATATAAACCACACCAAAAAAACTCCACTAAATATGAATCTAAATATACTTCAACATTTAAAGAGCCGCAGAAATATAGGCACCGCTATGTGCCTGATCGCAGCTTTAAATCTAAATGCTACGCCGCCGGCATCGGCATCTGAAAGATATGCCGCGGCACATGAAAACTTAATCGCTTTAATAAAAGGAAAGGTAACCGATAGCAAAGGTCAGCCACTACCGGGTGCTATAGTAAAAGTGAAAGGAACAAAAAAAGCAACTGCCGTTGATCCGTCAGGTCAGTTTTCGATAGATGCTGAGCCAGGAGCGGTTCTGGTAGTAAGCTTCATCGGGTTTGTACCTAAAGAAGTTACCGTATCTGACAATACCTTTTTAACCATACAACTACAAGAAGACACCCGATCGATGCAGGAAGTGGTAGTAGTGGGCTATGGCGCCGTAAAGAAAAGCGACTTAACCGGTTCCTTAAGCTCTGTAAAAGGAGACGACCTGAACCTTGGCGGTACAACGGCAAACGTTGGGCAGGCTATACAGGGTAAAGCGGCTGGCGTACAGGTTCAGCAAACAAGCTTTGCTCCCGGGGGCGGTATTAACATCACCATTCGCGGTGGTAACTCTATTAATACCAGTAACGCACCATTATATGTAGTTGACGGATTTATTTCCGATAATGGTAACCAGGTAAACCCCAATGATATCGAGGATATCGAGGTATTAAAAGACGCCTCGGCAACAGCTATCTACGGTTCGCGCGGTGGTAATGGTGTTGTGCTGATCACAACAAAAAAAGGGAAGTTAGGTAAAGCCGCTATCGACGCAGATGTATCAAACGGCAGACAAGACTTAACTTATAAACCTTCATTGTTAACCGGGCCGCAATATGCATCTATACAAAATGCTACTGCAATTGAAGACGGGAAGACTCCTCCGTTTCCATCAGGTACCCCAATAGCCAATACTAACTGGCTTAATGCGGCTATGCAGAATGCTGACGTAAATAACAGGAGCCTGAGCATTAGCAGTGGCAACGAAACCTCTAAAATGTATGTATCAGGCAATTACCTGAACCAACTGGGTGTGTTAAAAAATACCAATTTGCAAAAATATACAGCAAGGATAGGCTCTGAGAAAAAAATTGGGGATGACCTTACCATAAGCGCAAATTTCTACGGGGCTAGCTCCAGCGCAAACCAACAAAGCTATTCGGGCGATATTACTGCTCCGTTATATGGTTTATTAACAGCACCGCCAACAGCACCTATCTACAATGCTGACGGTTCATATCACTTTTATATCCCACCGGGCAATAGCGGCGTGCAAAATGCTTTGGCCAATTTGCTGGAACCGACCGATAATGTAGAGAGTAAGTTATTTAATGGCAACGTAACCGTCGACTACCAGATCATAAGAAATCTTACCTATCACCTAAATGCAGGGGCAGAATATAGTGATTCAAACGAAGGTAAGTATACGCCAAGCACGATTCCGGCAGGTCAGGCAAAGCATGGGATAGCTTCCATACAAAATCAGAATGCTTTCAGGTGGTTGGTAGAAAACTACTTTACATACAAATTCAAGATTACTGATCAGCATGATTTTAACGTGCTTTTAGGTACATCAAACCAAAAAGATATTAGTGAGGCTCTATATGCAAGTAGCTCTAATTTTTCAACTGACGCATTTCTGTATCATAACTTAACTGCAGGTTCAATATCCAACGGTTACAGTAGCAACAAACTGCAAAGTACACTTACAGACTACTTTGGAAGGGTAAATTATGGCTATAAGGATAAGCTTTTGGCAACTTTCACTATGAGGTACGACGGTTCTTCTAAATTCGGCCCGAAAAACAAGTATGGTTTGTTTCCTTCAGGAGCATTGGCATACCGTTTGGGTGATGAGGAATTTATCAAAAACCTGAATACTTTTTCAAGCTTAAAGGCACGTGTAAGCTACGGTGTTACCGGTAACGACCGTGTGCCGAATTATCTTTACCTGAGTACATTCGGTAGCTGGAATGTGGTGCTTAATCCTGATGGTAATTTACAGCCGGGTGTTGAACCCACTGCATTGGCTAACCCTAACCTGAAATGGGAAAGTACTGCACAGTTTGATGCGGGTTTAGACATGGGCTTCCTGAACGGTAGGATCACTGCAACGGTTGACGTCTACCGCAAAGTAACCAGCAATTTATTAATGCAGATTCCGATCGGTCAGTATTATGGATTTAATAGTGTCTGGGTAAACGGTGGTTCGATTGAGAACAAGGGTATTGAACTGAGTATTAATACAACTAATATCAAATCGACTAATTTCTCATGGAATACCAGCTTCAATATCGCATACAATAAACAAAAAGATCTGACATTGGCCAAGGGTGTTGCTGAGGTAGATGCAACTACTGCTAATCCGAGCGGTGTGGTTTCGGGACAACAATTTACTAAATTGGTTCCGGGACAGGAATTGGGCGAGCTTTTCGGTTACGTATATGCAGGAGTAATAAAAACGGGTGAAAATTATGCTCCTCAACCCAGTTCAAAACCCGGCGACCCAAAATTTGCTGACCTGAACGGCGACGGTAAAATAACACCTGCTGACAGGACCTACTTAGGCAATACCACACCCCACTATATCCTGGGCTTCGGCAACGATTTTCGCTATAAAGGTCTCGACCTGAATGTTTTCTTCCAGGGAGCGCTCGGTTACCACTTGTTTGATATGAACCGCCTGGTGCTGGAATCTACAACATCGACCGATGCTTTGAACCGTTTTGTACCTGGTGTAAATGAAAATACTTCTATACCACGTGAAGGCTATTTTATAGGTACTTACAGCAATGATTATGTGAACTCAAGATTTGTTGAGAATGCATCCTATCTTCGACTAAAATCGCTTTCATTGGGCTATAGCTTGCCAAAATCATTGTTTACACATATTAAACACATACAGGGGTTGAGAATTTATGGAACAGCGCAAAACCTGCTGACCATCACCTCATATAAAGGTACCGATCCGGAAGTAAACGCACATACAACAAGCGCAACGGCAATAAATACTGGAGGAGGATTAGATTTTAACTCGTTCCCGGCATTCAGGACATATGCTTTAGGTATAAGGCTTTCACTTCAGTAATTAATAGGATTTACTCTTTGCGGACTAATATAAACTAGAAAAAATGAAAAAATATATAATTCTGTTATTGGCGGCTACAGCACTTACGCAGGTAAGCTGTAATAAAAATCTGGATCCGAAGGTATATAGCAGCCTTACCAGTACCAATGCATTTTTAACCGAATCAGATGCCATAGCGGCAGTTAATGCGGTATATGGCCGCTTAAAAGGCCCTTCGGTAGGTGACAACTTTGATTACTGGACGGTAAGGCACTTTGCCCTGACCGACCTGACAACTGACCTTGGACACTGCAGCTATGGCGGCGACCCGGGCAACCTTTCGGCGGCACAATGGAACTCGGCCAATGGTTTGATTGCTGAAGACTGGCGCCAGATATACAAACTAGTAGCGGATGCAAACAATGCGATTTATAATATTTCGGCAATGAAAAGCATTACCGATGCACAAAAGAGCCAGTTTCTTGCTGAGTTAAAATTCTTGCGTGCGGTAGCCTACAGTGATTTGACCGATTTGTGGGGACCTGTTGTTTTAGTGACTGAGAAAGACGTTGCTAATCCAGCGTATACCTCCAATGCACCTTTGACTTCTGTAGCAGATATTGAAAGCTTTCTGATCAACGATCTGAACAATTCAATCAGTGTATTACCTGTTAGCTATGCAAACAACGCTATTTATAGTTCAAATGATCCCGGCCGTGCTACAAAAGGAGCCGCTATGACATTGCTGATGAGGTTATATCTGCGTCAGCATCAATGGCAAAAATCAGCTGATATGGCACAACAGGTAATGAACCTGAACATCTATCAGCTTTACCCTTCTTACCAGGGCTTATTTGCTGAAGAAAACAAATGGTGCTCAGAGAATATATTCTCGGTACTAAGCGATGCTAATGTGAACGGTACCGAGTTGCTAAACCACTTTGGCCCGTTGGCGCACCCTATAATTCAGAACAGGTGGCAATATTACGCCGTGACCTGGGATTTTTACCATTCATTTGATAACGCAGATGACAGGAAGAAAGAATTCTTTCCCGTATATACCGGTACAGACGGTTTGGTACACATGGAAGCGCCAACCCCTGGTGCCACACCGCCGGCAGGCGAATTTTACATGCCTGATATTGCTACAATGAAATATGCTGATCCAAGCGGCCCGCAAACCTACTATGATGGCCACAGCGTTGATATTTTGCGTTACGCTGATGTATTGCTGAGTCGCGCAGAAGCCTTGAATGAACTAAATGGACCAACTGCCGAAAGTATTTCGCTGATCAACCAGGTAAAAGCAAGGTCACATGCCCCGCAATTGAACATTGCAAACTACAGCCAATCGACTTTGCGTGATGCAATTTTACAGGAACGTGGATGGGAGTTCTTTTATGAAGGAAAACGCAGGGCCGACCTGATGAGAATGGGTAAATATGATGTGATTGTAAATGCTTATTTGACAAGAACTGGCCAAACCGCACACGTGCAATTGCCAAGAGATCAGTATTTCCCGTACCCTCTAAACCAGGTTACCATCAATCCTAATTTGAACAATTCAGGAAGACAAGAATAAACAAACCCAAATTAAATTTCACCACCAGGATAGGGAAACTTATCCTGGTGAATTATTTAAGGTGAAAATGATCTGATAATGATAAAGTTTTTGACAAAATGCATAAGTATGGTCGCTGTTGCAATAACCCTTTCGGGTTGTTCGGGCAGTGGTGTGAATATAGGGGAGATAAGGGTTGGTGTGCATAATAACAACGAATTAAAAATTCAGATCGAGGTGATTACCACACAACCTGCCGATGTTTACGCTGAATATTGGAAGACGGGCAGTAGTGATTCCGGAAAATTGACGTCTACCGTATCTTATAATGCCGAGAAGCATTTATTGATACTTTGCAATGTCATAGCGCAAACGGAATACGCTTATCATATCATTACCGAAAAGAACGGCAAGAAGTCGGTTAGCAAAACGTATACTTTCAAGACGAATCCTTTGCCTATGTTCTTGCAGGAACAGTTTAAGGCAGATAGTGCCAAATCAGCAAAAATACCCTCGACATTTTCAGATGGGCTGATGCTGATCAATAAAAGATATGCGCCGGGGATTGCTTATTTCGTTGATAAAAAAGGGACTATCCGGTGGTATCACATGGTGGATGGTCTGGGTTTTAAGGTGATCCATTTTACAAAAGATCACACCGTGCTTGCCCTTTTAGGTAGCAACGATGAGCCAACAAGCTATGGGCATGAGATACTGGAGATAAACATGCTGGGCGATACCATTTTGCACCTGAAGCAGGGACAGAACGATTTCAAACAGACCATACACCACGAGGTGACCAAAAATGAAAAAGGTCAGTTGGTGACGATCTATGTCGATAAAAAGATCATGGATTTGAGTTCCGTGGGAGGTGGTAAAAAAGACACCGTGAGCGGCGATGGCATTATCGTGTTGGATAAAACAGGAAAGCGGTTATGGCAATGGAGCGTTTTTGATGTGCTCGATCCATTAAAAGATAAAAACATTGTAAAAACCAGGAAGGACTGGATGCATGCCAATAGTCTGAATTTTGACAAGGATGGCAACTACATCATGTCGTTCTACAACAACGGCCAGATATGGAAGATCGATGCACACTCAGGTAAATTGATATGGAAGTTCGGCAAGGGCGGAACAATAGCCAAACCCACTGAATGCGATTTTACA
>JAFAKI010000355.1 GCA_019235595.1 Mucilaginibacter sp.
AGCCAAAATTCGTCGACAAGATTTAAACTATTTCTTTATAAAGAGAACCTTATCCAGCCATTGCCCTCATAACCGAATATGAACTGTTTGGGATGAATAATCTCGGCCAATATTTCAATCGAGTCGACGATACGTGGCCCCGGGCGATTAAAGTATTGATTACCATCGGCAATGTAGAAACGGTCATTCATCACCGCCTTCAAATCGGTAAACCCAGGCAGTTGGAGCAGCAGGTCCACTTCTTTCATTGTCCGTTCGATGGAAAATCCGCAGGGCATTACTATTATTACGTCCGGGTTTTGCAGTAGTATGTCTCCCCAATTTACATACGGCGAATGTTTACCGTTTTCAGCTAAAACTGGCACCCCTCCGGCAATGCTTACCAGCTCAGGAACCCAATTGCCCGACACCATCATAGGCTCCAGCCATTCGATACAAGCTACGGTAGGTTTATTCTCCATAAACTTCAGTTTGTGACGGATAATATCTACGCGCTCGCGCAAATCTTCTACAAGTAGATCACCTTTGGCGGACACATCCAGTACGGCAGCTACTTCGCGGATGTTGTTAAAGATTGCCTCCAAACTTTCAGGCTGTAAGGAGATGATCGTCGATTGTCTATCCAGGTAATCTTCCAGCGCTTCTTCAACTTCCGCCAACGAGACTGCGCAGACCGCGCATTGTGCCTGGGTGATCACCACATCTGGATTTAATTGCTTAATTACCTCCCGCTTCACTGTATAAACCGAAAGAGCATCACTGAGCAATTCTTTTACTTTGATGTCAATAGCTCCGCTGCTCAGGTTATCCGGGATATTTGCTTCAGAACATACCGGCAATCGCTTTACAGATTCAGGATAATCACATTCATGTGACCGCCCGACAAGATTTTCTTCTAATCCAATGGCACAAACAATTTCGGTAGCAGCAGGCAGCAGTGATACGATCTTTTTGGATGACATTTATTAATGTGCGAATGTGCAAATATGCAAATGATTAATTAATGTCCGGATATGGAGATGAGTAAATGTGCAAATGATTTTTTTAATGTGCAGATGTGCTGATATGCAAATGTGCAAATGGTTTTTAATGCTTGCCAATAATTTTAATAATCGGTGCATCTGCGTATCCGCACATTTACTCGTCTGAACATCTGCACATCCCCGCATCTGCATATTTGCACATCTGCACATTCGCATATTTGCACATCAAAACCGTAATTTAGCGCCCGATGATCTTATTAACCTTTTTCATAGGCCTTATCGCCAACTTTATTGGGTACATACCACCAGGAAACATCAACCTGGCGCTGGTGCAGATCACGATTAACCGGGGCATGAAACAGGCCTTGCAGTTTATAATAGCCTTTTCCTGCGTCGAGTTCTTCTTTACCTATTTTATTATGAATGCGGCCGATTGGCTGTCGATGCAGGTACACCTGGATACAGCTATCGACTGGGTGATGGTAGCATTGTTTGGTACAATGGGATTTGTCACCTGGATTCACCGCAAGAAACCGCCTAAGGAGTCAAAAAACTCAAGCCGCGATAGCATTACTTATGGCATTTTGCTGGGTTTTGTGAACCCTATGCAAATACCTTTCTGGATGATCACAGGTACTTACCTGATTACCCACGAATGGATTGAAACGGGTAGGTGGGAGCTGGCCTTATTTAGTGTTGGATCAGCTGCAGGGGCTTTTCTGTGTTTGTTCATTTATGCCAAATCTGCGAGGTATGTGCGGGATAAACTGGATTTGAGCAATAAGACCATCAATACGGGAATTGCTATTTTATTCTTTTCATTTGCAGCTTATCATATTGTGAAGCAACTTTATTTGCACGTATTTAGACAATAAAACGGCAACCTCAATACTGTCTACTGGTTTAAGAGTTTAGCGTAGCGTCTCTTAAATCTAATCAAGAAAATGCAGGACTCCGTCCGGTGTAGGGTGCAGAATTATTTCGTTGCACAAACATATTTTTAGAACGCGCACCCGGACAGAGTCCTCCATACTCATTTTTGATTTAAGTTATAAACTTAAACCAGGGAGGGTAGGGATTTATGAATGGCTAATCAGCGTAATCGGTCATCAGTGTAATCTGTGATTCAGGCATCAACTTAACAATGCAAGTACTGCTTCCTTATCCTTCCCCAATTGCGTCGTCAAATCTTCTAACGTAGTAAACTTGATGTCACCCCTTACAAAGTGCAGAAACTCCATGCGGATGGTTTGGCTGTAAATATCATGGTTAAAATCGAAAATATTTACCTCGATATTACGGGTGAGGCCATTGATGGTAGGGCGGTGGCCAATGTACCCCATGCCTTTGTGTTTCTGATTGCCGAGCCATACGTGTACGGCAAATATGCCATCGCCTGGTATCAGTTTATAAGCTTCTTCGATCAGGATATTGGCAGTAGGGTAGCCGATAGTGCGCCCGATTTGATCGCCGCGGTTTACCTTGCCACTGATGAAGAAAGGATAACCCAAAAACTCATTAGCCAGTTCGATCTGATCGCCTAATAGTGCGTTGCGGATGCGAGTAGAACTTACCGCCACGTCGTGAATATCCTGTTCGGGAATTTCAACCACTTCATAGCCATAAACCGGGGCCAATAGTTGCAAGTCGGCCAAACTGCCGTGACGGTCTTTGCCAAAGCGGTGATCGTAACCAATTACGATGATTTTGGTGCCTATTTTATTTATCAATACGTCGCGAATGTACTCTTCGGCGGTCTGGTTGGAGAAATCTCTTGTAAAAGGCGTAATGATAAGATGATCGATGCCCAATTGTTCCAGCAAATGCGCCTTCTCATCCATGGTATTGATCATCTTCAAGTCCTGATCCTCGGGATGTATAATCATACGCGGATGCGGAAAAAAAGTGAGTATCACCGTTTCGCCACCCGACTCTTTTGCCTGTTGCTTTACCCGTTCAATGATCTTGCGATGCCCCAAATGAACACCATCAAAGGTGCCGATGGTAACCACCGCATTTTTAACAGGCGTAAATTCGTCGATATGATGGTAAATTCTCATAGCAGTCCATCAAAATTTATTCAACTGTTACTTTTAACTCTCTTATAGTATTGACTATTTCCATCACTTCCCAGGCATCACCTATTACAAAACTGCCACTGCGGGTACGTCTTAAACGCGATAAGTAGGCTCCATTGTTTAAAGCCTTGCCAAAATCGTTTACTAATGAACGAATGTAGGTGCCCTTGCTGCATACCACCCTGAAATCCACCTCAGGCAGTTCGATCCGCGTAATTTTAAATTCGGCAATGGTCACATTACGAAGGCGAAGCTCCACCTCCTCACCACGGCGGGCTTTCTCATACAAGCGCTCCCCGTCAACCTTTACTGCTGAATGTGCCGGCGGATATTGTTGTATATCGCCAATAAATTGCTGACAAGCGGCATGGATCTGCTCAGGTGTGATATGATCAATAGTGTATAACTGCTCCGGCTCACTTTCCAGATCGTAAGTTGGGGTAACAGAACCCAGCACCATAGTACCGGTGTATTCCTTTTCCTCAGCCTGAAAATTGTCGATCTGTTTGGTCATCTTACCTGTGCAGATAATGAGCAAACCCGTAGCCAATGGGTCAAGCGTACCGGCATGACCGACCTTCAGTTTAAGTGGCTTAAATGCATTGCGTATTTTACCCACCACATCAAAGCTGGTCCATTTATAGGGTTTATTTACCAGTAATAGCTGCCCCTCAGCAAATTCTCCTATGTTGGTGAAAGCCCGTTTCAAATATAAATTTTGTGCAAAAATATGCTTTTAAATAAAATGGCGATGGGTTTCAAACCCATCGCTATAAATAATATCATGTTAATCTTATAAATCAACCTAATCGTGTTCACACAGTATGCAACGCATTCCCCGTAAAATACAGGATAATGATCACAGCACCCGCCAGTATACGGTACCAGCCGAATACTTTGAAGCCGCGTTTCTCTAGAAAGGTAATGAATGATTTTATAGCCAGCATAGCTACGACGAAAGCAATCACGCTGCCGATCAATAAGAATTTAATGTCCTGGTGAAAGTCAGGAGTATCAAAAAGACCTTTCTTTTTAAAATCCCATAGGTCTTTCACCGTTGCACCGAACATGGTAGGCACCGCCAGGAAGAAGGAGAACTCAGCGGCAGCAGTGCGGCTCAGCTTTTGCGACATACCACCCACAATAGATGCAGCAGAACGCGAAACGCCAGGTATCATAGCCAGACACTGAAAGAAACCGATCTTTAAAGCAGTAATATGGTCGATCTTCTTTTCTTCGTTAACCGTCGGCTTATTGAACCAGTCGTCAACAAACAATAAAATAATACCACCTACCACAAATGACACAGCCACGATTAGCGGACTTTCCAGCCATTTATCAATGTGCTTTTTGAGCAAAAGGCCCAATATCACGGCCGGGATAACGCCTATGACCAGTTTGATGTAGAAATCAACAGAGCGCACAAAGCGTTTAAAATACAGGATCACCACCGCGAGGATAGCGCCTAACTGGATAACCACTTCAAAAAGCTTTACAAATTCGTCTTTATTGATGCCCATTAACGAGCTGGCTACTACCATGTGCCCGGTTGACGATACCGGCAAAAATTCAGTCAGTCCTTCGATAATGCCGAGGATGATAACGTGGATGATGTTCATTTTTGGGGAGTTGGATTAAGTTAGATTGAGTTAAGTGGTTGATTAAGTTAAGTGGTTGATTAGGTTAAATAATTCAACTTAATCAACTCAATCCAACTTATTCAACTTAATCAACTAAGCGTTCGCAGACGGCTTCTTCAAAATAGCGTAAAAGCCTATGGCGAAACCTGCCAATACTACTACTGGTGCCACAACAATTTTGGTGGTGCTGTAAATATCCGTAGTGCCCGACATTAGGATGAACCCTAAAATAACTACCGCAATTGCGATGATAAACCAGCGGTAATTGCTTTTGTCAAAAACAAATTTTACCGGAACGTGTCCTGTTTCTTTTGACGCTGTGGTTTTGATGGAGCTGGTTGGCTTTGTTTGAACTTGTGCCATGTATGTTTTTAATTAGTGAATTAGTGAATGACTGAATTAGTGGTTTTAGGTGAAAGCTGAAAGGATAAAGGTTAAAGGTTTTTTCTGCCGTTTTTTCAACCTTATATCATCCATCTTTATGTTTTCGCCTTTCGCCTTTTACCTTTCCCCTCTACCTGTATAGATTATAAATTTTTAAACGCAAATACTTATTTACCGCCAGGAACGTACTGAATCCTGAGATAAAAATGCCCAGACCAACTACTATAGCGAACACAATACCAAACTCGGTGTAGTTTTGCAGGATGATCAGATCAGGGATTTGTCGCTCGGCTAAATAAAGCGCACCCATTAATATGATGATGGCGATCAGCGCGCCTAAAATGCCATGCCAGATGCCGTATAGTATAAACGGACGGCGGATGAAATTTTTGGTGGCACCTACCAACTGCATCGACTTGATTAAGAAACGCTGAGAGTAAATAGCCAGGCGGATGGTGTTATTAATCAGCGCGACTGACAGCAGTACGAATATCGCCGCAAAGCCCAGTATGATCAAACTGATGGACGTCAGGTTTTGGTTCATCTGGTCAACGAGCGATTGCTGGTATTTTACTTCCTTGATGATGGGGTTTTTCATCAATTCGGTTTTAAATTTTTCTATGTCGGTATTGTTGGCGTATTGCGCTTTCAGATACACATCCAGCGAACCTGATAATGGGTTGTAGCCCAAGAATTTCACAAAATCTTCGCCCAGGTCTTTTTGCAGGTTGCGGGCAGCGAGCTCTTTGTTTACATACTGCGTTTGCTTCACCATCGGGTTGGCATCCAGTTGTTTTTGCAGTTGCAGTACATCGGTTTCGTGGGCGCTTTCGTCAACGTAAATGTTAAGCACGATGTTTTCCTTCACGTAGCGCGAAAGGTTGTTGGCATCAACCAGTAAAAGGCCCAGCAAACCAATCATCAGTAATACCATTGCGATACCAAAAACGGTTGAAATGTAAATGGTTTTGGTTTTATTAGCTGATTCGCTTGCTTCAAATTCTTCCATATTACTTAGATATGAGATGTTAGATTTGAGATATGAGACAAATCTCAATGTCGCGAAAATAACAATCCTGCCTTTAAAGGTAAAACTTTATCTGTTATTATTATTTCTCAAAGGTTCGTCTTTAACACATTTTAACAAAACACAATTTAAGGATTTGATTGATTTGGTAGATGCATTGCATTGAAAACCTTTTATGCTATCAACAAAATTGGTTTACGCTTTGTTAATTCTGAAAATAGCATCATGACAAAGCCTGCAAACTCTCCCAATAAACCATCGCCATCTGATACGCCAACACATCTCCCTCATGATGAGGGAGATAAAGCCAAACGGCATCAAGGCGATACTCACTACCATGCTGATAAACCTCACGGTGGTGACATCGCAAAAAAGCATGAGAAAGAAGAACAGCCCGTAAGCCCAATAAAAAATCCGCCTAAAGAAAAGGGAATGGAAAAAGGGAAGGTGCAACCGTGAGTTTTTAGTCTTAAGTCTGGAGTACAAAGTCTTAAGTCAAAACATAAACTGACTTTGTGCTTCAGACTTAAGACTTAAAACTTCTCTATCCTGCAACGTTTTGAAAAATTAAAGGTCTTATCTTCAGGTTACTCAAAAAAATACTGATCATGAAGCTATACCTTACCTCGTTGTTGCTGCTGTTCGGTTTGTTGGCATCGGCACAAAGCAATCAACCCAAAATTGAGCAACGGATTGATTCAATTTTTAAAAATTACGCTATCAAAACTGGTCCGGGAGTGGCGGTGATGATTATTAAGGATCAGCAGGTAATATTTAAAAAAGGTTATGGCATGGCTAACCTGGAATATGATGAGCCTATCACGCCCGCATCGGTTTTTGATATTGCGTCGGTGTCCAAACAGTTTACCGGCTATGCTATCTCTACATTGATACAGCAGGGTAAATTATCTGAGGATGATGATATTCATAAATACCTGCCTGATGTACCGCAGTATACCCATAAAATAACTATTCATAACCTGATCCATCATACCAGCGGCATACGCGACTGGCCCATGACGCTCAACCTGGCAGGATGGCGCTATGATGAAGATTTTTTGTTTGACGACATCATGCGCATGGTAAAACATCAGAAAGACCTCGATTTTGAACCGGGATCGAAATTCTCTTACTCCAATACAGGCTATAATTTGTTAGCCGAAATAGTAGGTAAGGCGAGTGGTAAACCATTCCCGCAATGGGTAAAGGAAAATATCTTCAATCCATTGAATATGAATTCATCCCTTGTAATGAGCGATCACCAAAAAGTGGTTAAACACCTGGCTGCTTCTTATTACGGCAATGGCGATGGGGCTGGTAAAATCAACGATGCGCTTATCGCTTATGGTTCAAGCTCGATCTATACCAATACAGAAGATTTGGCTAAATGGGTGATCTTTTTTCAAAAAGGGATCGAAGCAAAAGACCCGGTAATTGAGCGTATGCTACAAACTGATGTACTCACCAATAAAGAGAAAAATACCTATGCCTATGGTTTGTTTGTGGATGACAACGATCATGGTTTGCACAGTATTTCGCATGATGGCGGCTGGGCAGGGTACCGTACTTTGATCAAAAATTATCCTGATGAGAAATTTTCTATTATCCTGCTAAGTAACGCTGCTGATTTTAATGTGGATGCCGGCGGTTTGGAAGTAGCGAAAGCATTTTTGGGTGGGAAAATAAAACCCGGTCCGCAAAGAGAGGATTTGCAAAATGTAGCTACGGTAAAGGTAGACGAAAAGCAATTGCAAAAGTATACGGGCAGTTATCAACTGGGTACAGGCTGGTATGTGACATTTACTGTGGAAAATGGTAATCTGATGGTACAAGCTAATGGCGAAGATAAGTTCTCTACCGCTGCCAAGTCTGACAGTGTGTTTTGGGTGCAGGGCTATGGTTCGTCATTTACTTTCCGCGACATAAAGGATAAGGCTTATACCGCCAAATACCGTAATATCATTGCAAAAAGAATAGTGCCGATTACTGTCGAAACCGATCAACTTAACGACTATGCGGGCCGGTATCACAGTGAGGAGTTGGAAACGGATTATAAGATCACGCTGAATAATGGTAAGCTCACCATTTACCAGATAAGATTGGGCGATATTCCGCTTGACCCCGATCTGGCTATTAGCGATCAGTTTAGCACCCGTATCGGCTCCATTAGTTTCACCAGGGATACACAAGGGAAAGTAAACGGACTTAATGTATCTGGGGGAAGACCGAAGAATATTAGGTTTTTTAAGATGTGATATTTAAGTCTTAAGTCTGGAGTCGAAAGTCATGAGACCAAAAAAAATTAAAAAATTATGTCATTTCGAACCCGCTGGGAGGACATGAAGGATAGGGGCGGGTGAGAAATCTTATGCGCCTTGCCTCTTCGCTATGCAAATCGCAGAAGATTTCTCCTCATCCCATCACTTTTTTCCCAATCTGTTCGTCGAAATGACAGGATATTTATTATTTACTTTAGAACTTTGGACTTAAGACTTCCGACTCAACTCACGATTTCACAATCCCTGCCGAATTAAATTGCAGATCATAAAGCTTGCGATAGTAGCCGTGTTCAATTTTAAGCAGTTCCTGGTGGGTACCCATCTCTTTGATCTCGCCATGATCCAGCACGATTATCTTATCGGCATTTTGAATAGTGGACAAGCGGTGTGCAATAACAATAGCTGTGCGGCCCTGCATCAGTTTGTTAATGGCATTTTGGATCAACAATTCAGTTTCGGTGTCGACGGATGATGTGGCTTCGTCTAATACTAAAATAGCCGGATTATAGACTAAAGCCCGGATAAATGAGATCAGCTGGGCCTGACCGGACGATAGGGTAGAGCCACGCTCCATTACATTGTAATCGTATCCGCCGGGTAAGCGTTCAATAAAATCATGCGCGCCGACATCTTTTGCTGCCGCGATGATCTGCTCGCGGGTAATAGCCGGGTTATTTAGGCTAACGTTGTTGGCAATGGTATCCGAAAACAGGAAAACGTCCTGTATCACGGTAGCAATCTGCGAACGCAGGTAACTGACATCGTATTCATGGATGTCGACACCATCCACTTTTGCTGTTCCCTTGCCAATCTCATAAAAACGGTTCAGGATATTAATAGTGGATGATTTACCAGCCCCGGTTGCGCCAACCAAAGCCAGTGTCTCGCCGGGGTTAACATGGAAGCTGATATTCTTCAATACCCAGTTCTCATCATTGTAAGCAAACCAGACGTTTTCAAAGTCAATTTCACCGCGTAGACTGGCAGGTTTTAATGTGCCTGTGTTGACGGCAACTTCGTCGGTATCCAGCACTTTAAAAATACGGTCGGCGCCAACCATACCCATTTGCAGGGTATTGAATTTATCAGCCAGTTGCCTTATCGGCCGGAACAATAAGTTAAGTAATACAATAAACTCCAGTATCATACCTGGCGTAACCGGGTGGTTGCCGGTACCTAAAGCGGTGAATTGCTGATCAGTCAAAATACGCTTACAACCATACCAAACCAGTAGGGCCATGCTGCACGCAAAAAGAATTTCGACAACAGGAAAGAAAATAGAATAATACCAGTTGGAGCGGATGTTGGCATCGCGGTATTTCCTATTGACTGCTTTAAACTTACGCATCTCCTGATCTTCGCGCGAGAAGTATTGAATGATGCTGATACCTGAAATGTGTTCTGCTAAAAAAGTATTAAGTTGTGCCACCTGGGTACGCACTTCCTGGAAGGATGATTTGATGGCTTCTTTAAAAATGTAAGTCGATAGGATCAGAAAAGGCATCGGTATAAGTGTGATAAGCGCCAGTTTCCAATCACGAATCATCATCAGGATAATGATGGCCAGTACCAGTAGCAGGTCACCTACGATAGAGATCAGTCCTTCCGAGAAGATATCGGCAATGGTTTCCAGATCGGATACCGTGCGGGTGATGAGCATACCTATAGGCGTACGGTCGAAATATTTTAGCCGCAAACTCATGATATGATTGAACACATCCTTCCGCAGGTCGCGAATTACCGACTGGCCCAACGCGTTGGTAGAGTAGGTCTGATAATACTGCACTATGGTTTGTATAACCAACTGGGCAATCATCAATGCAACCATTAAAATCAAGCCGTTATAATCGCTGCGCAAGATGTATTTATCCAATGTCAGCTGCATCAGTATAGGCTGCACCAAAGCGCTGCCGGCCAGAAAGATGGTCAGAAAGGCAGCGAGGACAAATGTACCCCTGTAAGGTTTTACATATTTCATCACCCGCCCCAGCAGGTTCCAATCAAGCGCTTTCCCGGTTACGTTAGACATTTTGCCCCCTCTAAATCTCCCCCAATAGGGGAGACTTTTTTAATGCGGTCTCTGGAAATACTCTTTTTAGCTTTCACCTTTATCCTTTTAGCTTTTACCTCAAAAATATTTATATTTTACTTCTGTTAAATACAACCCACAAGCGGGTACCGATGTGCCTGCATTGCTGCGGTTTTTGCTTTCGATGATCGCTCGAACATCTTCCGGCTGAATCTCTTTACGGCCAACCTGCATTAAAGTTCCAACAATTGCCCTCACCATGTTACGTAGAAAACGGTCGGCAGTGATATGGAATACCAGGCAATGCCCGCTGTACACCCATTCGGCCCGTGTTATTTTACAATTGTTGGTATACGTTTGTGTGTTCGATTTGCTGAAACAGCTAAAATCGGTATACTCCATAATGATACGTGCCGCAGCATTCATCAGGGCGATATCCGGCTTATCACGCAACTGCCAGGAGTGGTTGACCTTGAACGGATCTTTATGAAAATGCACATGATACTCGTATGACCGCGAAGTAGCATCAAACCGTGCATGAGCCTCCGCATGAACAGGGATAATACGTTTAATGGCGATAGTTGGTGGTAGTATGGCATTAAGACTAGTCACGGTTTTTATTAAGTCCATAGTCGATAGACCATGGTCGATGGATTTATCAGCTATGGACAATGGACTATCGACCATCGACCCGAAGTCAAAATGCGCAAAGAAATCCCGTGCATGAACACCTGTATCCGTGCGCCCGCAGCCAGTGGTTTCAACAGGCTCGCGAAGAACTACGAAAAGAGCGTCGTTCAGCAGTTCCTGGACAGTGGTGGCATTAGGCTGTATTTGCCAGCCATGAAGATCGGTACCATCGTAAGCCAGCTCAATAAAATAGCGTTGTTTTTCGGACACGTAGCAAAGGTAAATTTTGATTTACGATTTTAGAATTACGAATTACGATTTGAAAGTCATGTTTTTATTGTGTGATCAGGATTTTGGTTCAAACAATTTTATCTTTGCGCTGGCGGAGGTTGAAATAGTTGTAAAAGTTGTAGTCGTTGTAAAGGTTAAAATTGCTTTTGCTTACAACGGATGCAACCACTACAACCACTACAACCACTACAACATTTTCAACTAAACAAAAAATGATCCAACGTATACAAAGCGTTTACTTACTACTTGCCAGTCTGGTTATTTTCGCACTTTTCCTGTTCCCGCTTGTGCATAATGTTTATGTGGCCGGAGTGCCGTCGACCATCAAAGTAACCGGTATTTACCAGGATGTTAACGGTGCGCAGGCGCATACTGAAAGTTTTATAGCCCTGATAGCTGCTACCGCGATTGTAGCCATTTTGCCGCTTATTCTGATATTCCTATACAAAAATCGTAAGCAACAAGCAATGTTGTGCTATTTGTTTATCCTGGTAATATTTGGCTATAGCTTCTGGATGGCGGAAACTGTAAAATCATACACCGGTGGCGTTAGCCTGACCACCAATAATTTTGGAATAGGTGCGTTATTAAGCTCGGTGAGCATCGTTTTTGCATTGCTGGCGGCAAAAGCCATACAACGCGATGAAAAATTAGTTAAATCAGCAGACAGATTAAGATAAGACACGACACGATTAAAAGATTTATAGGATGAAGAATTGGATGAAAGTTTTTTTGTTTTGTCTTACATCGCTGCTATTCATTGGGTGTGACAGGATCACCAAAAACCTGGCAAAAGAACATCTAATGTTTCACGAACCAATTTCCTATTTGCATAATACCGTGCGCCTGGAGTATGTTGAAAATACCGGCGCTGCTTTAAGTTTAGGCGATCAGCTTTCAAAACCGGTTAGTTTCTGGTTACTAAGTGTTATTCCTTTGGTGTGCTTGTTGGTTCTTGCTGGTTATGTACTCGCTAAAATAAGTACCTATAATTCACTTAAACTATTCTCGTTCTCGCTCATTATAGCTGGCGGTTTAGGCAATATCATTGATCGACTGATGTTCGACCGTCATGTAACCGACTTCATGAATGTTGGTATCAGTAATTTCCGCACAGGTATTTTTAATGTGGCTGATATGTGTGTTACTGCCGGGGTGATAGGGTTGTTGTTTTCGTTGAGGGAGAAGAAGGCGGAATCTGAAGCAGAGCAGGTTGGTTAGGCATACCGTTTAAACTCACCCGGTCATTGCTTCGCTCGACCACCCTCTCTCCGCTTCGCGCAAAGAGGGTTATCAGAAATTAAAACTTTTTTCACCCTCTTTATGGCTTGCCATAGAGAGGGTCGACCAGCGCAGCGAAGTCGGGGTGAGTTAACTCTGCTACTTGGAACGCCATTTTTGATATTTAGCCATTACTTCTCCATGAGGAGTTACTTCGCCGTTATCAGCCTGTTTTAGACCTTCTTCGATCTCTCGTTCCTCTTCAATGCTCATATCCTGTGACAGATCTTTTGACTTATTTAATCCATATTTTTCGCGGCTTTTCCTAATCACCTCAGATGCGGGTGTTCCTAAGCCGGCCTCTGTCTGCGCAAGACCTTCCAGTATTGCTGCTTTCTGATATTCCGAAAGTGTATCCCATTCTTCAGTGTCCATACGCTATGAATATTGATTTATTAAAAATAAGGTTTATCCATCACTTTCAAAAGCCCCCTTCTACTTATAAGTGCATGACAAATTACTATCCCATTATCATCTTTCCCAATTCTCAATTAGATATTTGAATTACCAATAATAATGCTTACCTTTGCGCCCGATTTGGCGATGTTGCCAAATACGTTATTTTAATTCATGAACCCATTTATTCAACTGGGAATCCGTCATGATATTGTTAATGCCATTTCTGAGTTAGGTTTTGAAAACCCAACTCCAATCCAGGAACAGTCGATTCCGGTATTGCTTACAGGCAGCAACGATTTTGTCGGATTGGCCCAAACCGGGACCGGCAAAACTGCTGCTTTTGGACTTCCATTACTGGAACTTATTGATTTCGAGCAAAATCATCCGCAGGCGCTTGTATTATGCCCAACTCGCGAACTTTGTTTACAGATCACTAATGATCTGAAAAATTATGCTAAAAACATGCGCAACGTTCACGTTGTAGCTGTTTATGGCGGCGCAAGCATTTCTGACCAATTGCACCAGATTCGTCGTGGTGTACAGATCGTAGTGGCTACGCCGGGACGTATGCTGGATATCATCAACCGCAAGGCTATTGATTTCAGCGGCGTAAATTATGTAGTATTGGATGAGGCTGACGAGATGCTCAACATGGGCTTCCAGGAAGACATAGACAATATCCTGTCAACCACGCCTGATGACAAAAAAACATGGCTGTTCTCGGCCACTATGCCTTCAGAAGTAAGAAGGATCGCCAAAAAATACATGACCGATCCTTATGAGCTTACCATGGGCGCCAAAAATACCGGTAACGAAAATATCGAGCACGAATATTATGTAGTGCGTGCCCGCGATAAATATGCTGCCTTTAAACGCATCGTTGATTTTAACCCTGAGATATTTGGTATCGTATTTTGCCGTA
>JAFAKI010000018.1 GCA_019235595.1 Mucilaginibacter sp.
AAGGTTAACGGGTAAATCAATAAGTCAGTATCAATTGATGCCGCCATCGGGTTATCCTTTATAATGAGCGGCGAATCATCATGTAAAATATTCAATTGAAAACTGTTGAATTTTACCTCGTGCTGATCTTTATTTATCAATACCACCCCGGTTGATGGGAACTGTTTTGGCGTAAGTATCAATTTTCCGCGATCCAGCACCAATAGAAAACCGATTGATTCAAACACTCTGCCCGAATGCTTATCCAGCGAAGAAATCACATCCTCAACTGTCGTTTCATTGAAGTGATACTCCTGTAACAAGCCATAAAGTAATAATGATTGCGGCTGGAGCCTCTTTACTTCATTAATACCGATATGAATTTCTTCATTATGAAAAGTGATTATGGTTTTTCTTAATTCATTCAGCCTTTGCTCAAGCAGCACTTCAAGACCGCGAAAATGTTTCAGGTTATGTTCAAAGGTGTCTTCCAACGCCGGGTTAAGCTCCTTTAGTTTAGGAATCACCTCCAGGCGTATCTTATTCCGGGCATATTTGGTGGAGCTGTTAGAACTGTCCTCTACATACGGCAAATTCTCTTCCTTTACAATATCCTGAATATCCTCGCGTTTTAGGAACATTAAAGGACGCACTATCGACCCATTTTTAGGCAATATTCCATGCAGGCCGGCAATGCCTGTTCCCCGTGTAAGGTTCAGCAATACAGTTTCAATGGTGTCATTCTGATGATGTGCCAGGGCAATTACGTCGTAGCCATATTGCTGTGATATTTCTGCAAACCATTGATACCTAAGCTCACGGGCAGCCATTTGTATCGAGATTTTATTTTTAGCGGCATATTTTTTGGTATCAAAATTTATGGTGTGAAATGGCACTCCAAGTTTATTGGAAAGCTCCTTTACAAACTGCTGATCGGATAATGCTTCGTCGCCCCTAAGCTGAAAATTGCAGTGGGCAATGCTGAACCGGTAACCGGCTGTTTTTAAAAGATGAACCATAACAACCGAATCCATGCCACCGCTGACCGCCGCCAAAACGCTGCTGTCGCGATCAAACAGCGCATTTTTTTCGATAAAATCAGTGAAATTTTTAACCGGCAGCATCACCAAAATTATTAATTTAATAACCCCATCCAAAAAACTAATTTTGCGCCCGTGAGGAAATACTTGTTCACCTTATTATTACTGACGTTGGTAACCGCGGTGATGGCCCAGAAAAAATCGGTCATCAACCTCATCAAATCCAAAAGCATACAAGGCGTTAAGATTAACGGAGTGGATGTACTGAAGGTGTATGGCGGTACTTTTCAGCAGGACTATTCTACCCTGACGTCAGACAGCGCCTACTTTCACCAGGCTGCAAACACCTTTGATGCCTTTGGGCATGTGGTGATCAGTCAGGGCGATACGCTGAATATTTATTCGGATAAGCTGAACTATAACGGCAATACCAAAATAGCCATCCTCACCGATAATGTGCGCATGGTAGACAAGGATGCTACACTGACCACCAACTATCTTACTTACAATACCGCAACTAAATACGGTACTTATACAAATGGTGGCAAACTAGTAAACAAGGATAACACGCTTACCAGTAAAAACGGTTATTATTTTGCCAATTCAAGAGACTCCTATTTCCGGTACGATGTGGTACTATTGAGTCCGGATGCAACTACCAAGACAGATACCTTACGCTACAATACTGGAACAAAGATCGCTTACTTCTATGGCCCTACGCATATTTATGGCAAGAAGAAGGATAGCGACAAAACCAAAGCCAACCCCAAGGACAACGATACGCTTTACACCGAAAATGGCTATTACAATACCGTAACAGAGCAGGCATTTTTCGGGAAGAAAAACCTTTACAGCCAGGGCGCCAAGACACTTAAGGGCGATAGCATGTTTTACGACCGCAAAAAAGGCTATGGCCGCGTGGTAAAAAACATCACCTTTAATGATAACGAGCAGAAGATGACCCTGAAGGGCGATCTGGGCACTTATTACAAATCAGACGAGCGGACGGTGGTTACGGAAAATGCTTACGGTATCATTGTGACGGAGGAAAAGGATACCTCGAAAAAGGATTCCGTTCCACCCAAACTGACGACTATCAAAACCGATAAGAAAGCAAAAGTTGACACCGCTAAAGCAAAGGCTCAGCAGTCGAAAACAACAATGGCCGATCCCGACAAGCTAAAGCAGGTTGCAAAACCTGATAACAAGGCTAAGGCTCCTGCCAATACTATGCCTTTAAAAGAAATACCTAAAGGCAAGCCGGATACCATTCCAACTAAAAAAGGCGGTAAACCGGATTTGAAAAACAAGTTGCCGGATAGTCTTTTGTCGAAGAAAGATACAGCGAGGATCAAGCATGATTCAGTTTACATGACGGCCGACACGATTGAGACGCGGGTACTTACCTACAAGGACTATAAGGATATGCAGGAGAAGATCAGGCTTTCGCACATCATCGATACGACCAAAAAAGCGCCATCTATT
>JAFAKI010000036.1 GCA_019235595.1 Mucilaginibacter sp.
AATAGATGGCATAATCCAAAAATTAATTTATAATTTCGGAAAAGAGATTGGTGCAGAAATTAGAAAATAGGATGAGTTGGTTAAGTGAGTGGTTGATTATGAGAGTAGTTTCAGTTCGGTCAACTTAATCTAACTTAATCAACCCAATCAACAAATTAACCAAAACGAATGACCGTCGCCGACCAGTTAGATAAAGTAGTAGCAAAAACCGAACGTTTGATAGAGCTTTGCGCTGCCTTACAGGAGGAAAATGATTTATTAAAACTGGAGAATCAGTCGCTCGGCACCGCCCTAACGGTAAGTAAGGATAAGATTGGTGAGTTGGAGCAGAAGCTAAAAGTGATCAAGATGGCAAAGTCGTTTTCGGAGACCAACGAAAAAACTCTTGACATAAAGCAAAAAATTAACGAATTTGTGCAAGAAATTGATAAGTGTATTGTATTACTGAAAAAGTAGTGCAAAAAGTGAATCGCTCAAATGGGAGAAATCTCAATAAAAATAAATATTGCTGACAGAGTTTACCCTTTAAAGGTAAACATGGAAGAAGAAGAAATTATACGCAGGGCAGCTAAGCTGATCAACGACCGGATAAAAGAATATCAAGAAAATTATGCGGTCAGGGATAAACAGGATCTGCTTTCGATGGCGGTATTGCATTATGCAACATCCTCATTAAAAGCCGAAAAGAAGGTGATGGTGGAGGATACAGAGGTGGCGGATAAGGTTTATCATTTGGATCATCTGTTGTCTGAATTTTTCTCGAAGTAATAACGTTCTTTACACATACTGAGCAAAATAAGATTTAACCGCAGTTAAATTTTAGGTTTCACTATTAAAAACTTAACGCTTCAATATCCGCGGATCAAAAAGGTATACGTTACTTCCTCATGCAGTATTTAACGATGGCCGGGTCCCAACACCAGATTTGAGGTTTTTCAATACATGACACTTAAAAATTAGTTGCGGTTTTTTTATTTATATAAACTTAAAAGATGGACATAGTATTATACATCATTATCGGGCTGCTGGCAGGTGTCCCAACGGGGATAGTTATAGGCCGGTACATGCTTAGAAAGCTCTTCAAAGATCAGGAGCAAGCAGCCCAGACCAAGGTAAAAAAGATATTGAAAGACGCCGAAAACGACGCTGAAATATTAAGAAAGAACAAATTGCTCGAGGCTAAGGAAAAATTCCTTCAAATGAAAGCCGAGCACGAGAACGAGATCAACTCGAAAAATAATACTATCAACCAGCGTGAAAATGGCGTAAAACAAAAGGAACAGTCCTACAATCAGCGATTGGAAAATGTGTCGCGCAAAGAAACTGAGCTGGATAACGTGCGCAAAAACCTGGAAAGGCAAACCGAAATTGCTGTTAAAAAGCAGGAAGAAGTTGAGCACCTTAAGCAGCAGCATGTTGAACAACTGGAAACTATTGCCGGTATCTCTGCTGAAGATGCAAAAAACCAGTTGGTAGATAATCTTCGTGAGGAAGCCCGTACAAAAGCCATGATGCAGATCAAGGACATCGTGGACGAAGCAAAACTAACTGCTACCAAAGAAGCTAAAAAGATCGTTATTCAAACCATCCAGCGTACGGCTACGGAAAGCGCTATTGAGAACACGGTGTCAATTTTCAATATTGAGAATGATGAGATCAAAGGTCGTATCATCGGTCGCGAGGGTAGGAATATCCGCGCACTGGAAGCTGCTACCGGTATCGAAATTATTGTAGATGATACGCCGGAAGCAATCATCCTTTCTGGCTTCGACCCGGTTCGTCGTGAGATTGCGCGTTTGGCTATGCACCGCCTGGTGACTGACGGTCGTATTCACCCGGCACGTATTGAGGAGGTAGTTGCCAAAACTAAAAAACAGATCGAAGAAGAAATAGTAGAGATAGGGGAACGCACCGTGATCGACTTAGGTATCCACGGTTTGCACCCTGAGCTGATCCGTATGGTGGGCCGTATGCGTTACCGTTCTTCTTACGGTCAAAACCTGCTGCAGCACTCACGCGAAGTGGCTAACTTCTGCGCTACCATGGCTGCGGAGTTAGGCTTGAACGTGAAACTTGCAAAACGTGCCGGCTTATTACACGATATTGGTAAAGTGCCTGATGATAACCCAGAGTTGCCACACGCTATTTTGGGTATGCAACTGGCTGAGAAGTTTAAAGAACATCCTGAAGTATGCAACGCCATTGGCGCTCACCACGACGAGATCGAAATGACGTCGATGTTGTCACCAATTGTTCAGGCTTGCGATGCTATCTCCGGTGCTCGCCCCGGTGCACGCCGTGAAGTGGTTGAAAGCTACATTAAGCGTCTGAAAGAGCTGGAAGAATTGGCTTTGTCATACCCTGGCGTAGAAAAGACTTTTGCTATACAAGCAGGTCGTGAGCTGCGTGTAGTGGTTGAAAGCGAAAAGATATCTGATGCACAATCAGAAATATTAGCAGCCGATATTTCTAATCGCATCCAGACCGAAATGACCTATCCGGGCCAGATCAAGGTAACCGTGATCAGGGAAACCAGGTCGGTTGCATTTGCAAAATAAGCCTCACCCCAACCTCTCTCCTCCAAAGGAGTCCCGCGGACAAAGGAGAGGGGCTTATATAATATACTGTGGCAACTAACAAATCTTCAAATAAAGCTGTTTCAGGTACGGCTGTTGCACGGCCAATTGATCTGTATTTTGATCAATACGCTGAACACCATCAAAACCCAACCAATAAACTGATCCATTGGATATGCGTACCGTTGATCGTATTCAGCATATTTGGATTAATATGGGCTATCCCTTTTCCGTATTTGAAATTTTTAGGTTCGTATAACGGATATTTTAACTGGGCATCGTTCCTGATCGCAGCCGTAATCTATTATTATTATAAGTTGTCGCCCACTATATCCTATTTTATGCTTTTTGTGCTGATGGGTTTCAGCTACGGTGTAATTGAATTGGCTGATTGGCACAAGGCAGGCGGCCCTGCTTTATGGTTGGTATGCCTGGTAATATTTGTATTAGCCTGGGTAGGACAATTTATTGGACATAAAATAGAGGGAAAAAAGCCATCATTCCTTACTGATCTTAAGTTCTTGCTCATTGGGCCGATTTGGCTGCTGCATTTTATCCTAAAAAAACTTTCTATAAGATATTAGATTGATCAAATACTATTCAGTACGATGATCTCGATCGCATCGGTTACATTTTTGCACTTATTGGCTGATGCCTCCAGCGAAAACAGAATGTCCCGATGTTTGATTAGCCTGATTGCATCTTTCTCCTGAGCAAAAAGATCAGCAAGCGCGTGGGAGTAAATAGTATCCGTTTTATGCTCATAGTCCTTGGTAAGGCGGCAGGAGGCGAGCATCCCTTCGGTATCAACTATCTTGCTTAGGCCATTAATGAGCTTTTGAAGTTCGAGGCAAGATAATTTAATATATTTCACGATCTCTCTTATTGCAGGTATGAACATGTCTATTTCATACAAATTCATTCTGCCGGCGGCTTCATGTATATTATCTGCCACATCATCAATTGCCGAGGCTAGTACATGAATATCATTGCGGTTAAGCGGAGTGAAAAAGACTTTATCCAACCCCAGGTAAACTTTGTGTGTTATATCATCCCCATTTTCTTCCAGGGAGTTGATCTGCTTGTATAGAGATTCGCGCTCTTCAACAGATTCTGTTTCCACAACAGCCGAAAGCAATTCAGACATCTCTACAATATTCTTTCCCGCCTGGTTAAATAACCCATAAAACAAAGCCTTGTGCGAGAAAAAATCAAAAAACAGATTACGCATATTAATTTATATATATTCTTATACGCGAAATTACCTGCTGAGTATTAAGGCATCATTAATCTAAGTCAATCCAATGTTAAGTAATTGTTATTTTATGATAAAAATATATTTTATGCATAAATAATTGAATATTAATTATTTATGGGTTATCTAACTAATAATTTAGCTGGTTTGGTGAAAAGTGATTTGTTTAGTTAGGTTAAACTTAATGTTGGCATAATATTACCAAATGTTAATTGTGTCTTAACATTGAGGTAATATGGGCAACGCAAATTTGACCCGAAATTTAATTTAACCTCACCAGACATGGAAAGAAAGTTTACAAAACTTACAGGATCAATTTTAATGTTGAGCCTTTTAGCGGTTGGCTTTAATGCCAATGCGCAAACCTCCTTCGCTTCAGGCGTGAAGCTGAAAAAAGAGACCACAAAACAAGAATCACCTGCTGCTACTGAAACTAAAGCAGCTGCAAAAGCACAAGAAGACACTTCATGGAAACCTCAAAGAAGAGTATGGGGTTATGCTTTCGGTGATTTCTATTACAATGCACATGCTGATCAAAATTTAGTCGAGGCTACAGGAGTACCTGCAGCAGGAAGCCGTGGTCCTGAGCAAAATTACAACAGCGTACCTAAGTACAGAAATGCATTCCAATTCCGTCGTATTTATTTGGGTTATGATTATGAAATAACCAAGAAATTCAAAGCTGAATTATTGTTGGCATCTGAGCCAAGTGCTAACACCGGTGTAAACGGTGCTACTGCTATACAAAACAGTGATAACCTTGTTGACGGTAAAATGTCCTTCTACATCAAAAACATCAACATCCGTTACAGAGACCTTTGGAATGGTACTGACCTGGTTGTAGGTGAAATGGCAACTCCTGGTTTCGCTGTTAACGAACCTGGTACCAACGGTCCTACTTCGCTTTCAGAAACTACCTGGGGATATCGTTTTATCGAAAAAACTGTATCTGACGTACACAAAACCAACTCGTATGACATTGGCGCTGCTTTACAAGGTACTTTTGATCCAAAAACCAAAAATTTTGGTTATGTGTTAATGGTTGGTAACAATACACAGGCTAGCTTATTATCGGCTACCAGCGCAAACACAGGTTTCTACAAAATATTCTACGGTGATATCTGGGGTAAATTCCTTGACAAGCACTTATTAGTAGATATTTATGCTGACTATGTAAGAACTGGTTCTGCAACAGCAACTATCGGTGGTCAATCACACAATATGTTAAAAGGTTTCGTAGCATATACCTCATCAAAACTATCAGTAGGTGTTGAAGCTTATACTCAGAAACTTAGCAATGGTGTTACTAATACTACTTTGGCTACACCACAGGATGCAACTGCGCAGGCTCTTTCTGTTTGGGTAAAAGGTCCGATCGTAAAAGACAAACTGAGCTTCTTTGCTCGTTACGATGGATATAACCCAGACAACGATTACATTGGTACTGATGCTTACTCAGCAACCCCAGGCATTTTTTCTTCTTACACTCCTGTTTACAAAGAGAAATTTATTACAGGTGGCCTGGATATCACGCCTGCTAAAAACGTTCACTTTGCACCAAACGTTTGGTATGTTTCTTACAAAGATCAGAGAAACTCGGGTGTTGCAGGTCGTATAGCTGATGACCACAACCTGGTTTACAGAATGACTTTCTACTACGTGTTTGGTAAATAATAACACTTTAAATAGCAAAAACGCAAACCATGAAAATAATTAAAAATCTCAAATTAGCAGTTGTTGCAGTAGCAGCATCATCCTTAGCTCTATCAGCTGCGGCGCAGGATAACACACTATTGGGTGCAGGAAGTTCATTCGTGAATCCATTGTTCACTAAAATTTTCTCAAAGTATACTGCGTCGAAAGTGAACTATCAATCTATCGGTTCAGGCGGTGGTATATTACAGTTGACTAACAAAACTGTTGATTTTGGTGATTCTGATGCTCCGTTGAATGAAGAGCAAACTAAAAAGATGAGTGCTCCTGTTCTGCACATCCCAATGACCTCAGGTGCTGTTGTGGTTACTTACAACGTGCCCGGAGTTAAAGGTGGTTTAAATTTGAATGGCAAGGATCTTGCCGATATTTTCCTGGGAAAAATAACTAAATGGAACAGCGCCGAGATTGCAGCTTCTAACAAAGGTGTAGCTCTTCCTGATCTTCCGATCGTAGTGGTTCACCGTTCAGACGGTAGCGGTACCTCGTTCATCTTTACTGATTATTTAACTAAAGTAAATGCTGACTGGGCTAAGAAAGTTGGTAAAGCAAGCGCTGTTAACTGGCCAGCAGGTTTAGGTGGTAAAGGCAGCGAAGGCGTAGCAGGTTTGGTAAAACAAACTCCGGGTGGTATTACCTATGTGGAGTTGGCTTATGCTAAACAAAACGGTATGACTTACGCTAACGTTCAAAACAAAAGCGGCAAATACATCGCTCCGACTATCGAAGCTACTACTTTAGCAAGTAATGTAGAAATACCTGAAGATTCAAAAGTATCTATCACTAATACGGATAATGCTAAAGGGTATCCAATTGCCAGCTTTACCTGGGCTTTGATCTACAAAGAACAAAACTACAATGGCCGTTCAAAAGCACGCGCTACTGAATTGTTGAAATTATTGTGGTACAATATTCACCAGGGCCAGGCTGAATGCGCTCCGTTAAATTATGCTCCGCTTTCAAAATCAGCTGTTAAAGTTGCTGAGAAAATTTTGAAATCAGCTACTTACGACGGTAAACCAATTTTGTAATTTAAATAGAGCCAAGAGGCAAGAATCAAGAACCAGGACCGAAGTGGACTACCCAAAAAAATCTTGACTCCTGACTCTTGAATCTTGGCTCTCCATACTACCAATTACCAGCGCCAAAAAAGGGTGCTGGTAATTGTTTTGTAATACCAAACCAACATTTATGAAACCATCCTTCGCAAATGCTGACAATACCGCCAGTACCGATCTTCAGGATAGCTTCGTTTCCCAAAAGCAGATTAAAGTGATGAAAAACTCAAGATTAAGCTTATCCGACAAGCAACTAAAATGGGAGGTCTCATTTAAGAAGTTGCTGATAATTATGAGTGCCGTTCTGCTGCTAATTGTATTAGGCGTATTGATAACATTGATAGTTGAGTCGTTACCGTCTATCAAATCGCTGGGTATCGGCTACCTTTGGGGAAAGGTGTGGGATCCGGTAAACAATGTTTATGGTGCCTATCCATTTTTGATTGGGACGTTGCTCACATCGTTCATCGCGCTGATCATTTCAATACCTTTTTCCTATGCTATTGCCATTTATTTGGGTGAATACAACC
>JAFAKI010000157.1 GCA_019235595.1 Mucilaginibacter sp.
ATTTCATCAAAAAGGCATCACTCGACCTGGTAAAAAAATGGCTGGATATGGCTGATGGGGTAATAACCATGATGACCATAGCACCAGAATTGCAAGATCAGGAAGTGATCGAATATCTGCATAATAATGGTGTGATCCTGTCATCAGGGCACAGTAATGCTACTTATTCGGAGGGAAAATCTTTCTTAAAGAAACCTATACCAGCGGTTACGCACCTGTTTAATGCGATGCCGCAAATGCATCATCGCGATCCAGGATATATTCCCGCTATTTTTGAAGAAAGGCCTTATACCAGCATTGTACCCGATGGTATCCATGTGGATTTTGTGATGGGAAGGCTGGCGAAGCGCGAACTGGGCGATAAATTGTTTTTTATTACTGATTCTGTTACAGAAACCAATCATGGCCCATACCAACATAAATTTACTGGCGACCGGTATGTGCTACCTGATGGCACTTTGTCAGGCTCATGCCTTACCATGCTAAAATGTATCGAGAACGGGGTGAAACATTTTGGTATCAGCTTACCCGAGTCTGTTAACATGGCAACGCTATATCCTGCCCAACTTGCAAAGCTAAACAAAGGTAAAATAGAAGAAGGCTATGATGCTGATCTGACTGTTTTTGATGAGGGCTATACGCTAAAGGGAACCTACCTGGCTGGTAAACAGATAAACTAAAACGCCATGCAAACGGATTTATTTGATCTCATCGTTAATAACGATCTTGACGGGCTAAGAGCCGCTTTACTAGCAAACTCTGAATTAGCCAATGAAGGGGTTACGTTGAAAATAGATGGCAAAATAAATCCGAGGAAAGGGCATCCGCTGCACAGAATATGCGACGCAGTTTTTGCAAATAAGATTACCGATAACCAAGCAGTAGGGATTGCAAAGATTTTTTTAGAGTATGGCGCCGATATAAATGGCTTTATGACACATGGCGATGATAATACGCCATTGATAGCTGCCGCCAGCCTGCATGCCGAGCAACTCGGTTTGTTTTATATTGAAAAAGGGGCGAATATTTTTTACGCTCCACCAAGTGACGGCGGTACCGCATTACATTGGGCTGCATATTGTGGAAGAGATAAATTAGTCGAAAAACTGATTGAAAAAAGTGCAAATGTTAACCAGTTGGATACCAGTTATCACAGCACCCCGTTGGGATGGGCAATACACATCCTTGAATCAGGCGAGACTAACAATCTGCATAACCAAGTCGCCTGCATTAAGTTATTACTTAAGGCTGGTACCAATAAAAGCTTATTATATCAGGGTTCTATAGAATATTTGAGGAATATGGCTAAGACCGATCCTGAATTGAAAATATTGTTAGAATAGAATCGGGACAATATATTTTTAACACTAATTTAAAATTGATATTTTTGACAAACTACCCTCAATGAAATATAAACGCATTCTTCTCAAATTAAGTGGCGAGTCGTTAATGGGCGACAGACAGTACGGGATTGATAATAACCAGGTTTTACAATACGCAAAGGACATTAAAGGCGTATACGACAAAGGGATCGAGATAGCCATAGTAGTGGGCGGAGGCAACATCTTTAGAGGGCTAAGTGCCGAAAAATCGGGTATGGACCGCGCCCAAGCTGACTATATGGGTATGTTGGCAACGGTGATCAACTGCATGGCGCTGCAAAATGCACTGGAAAGTATTGGGGTTGAAACCCGTTTGCAATCAGCCATTAAAATGGAACAGATATGTGAGCCTTACATCCGCCGCCGTGCAATGCATCACCTTGAGTTAAACAAAATCGTGATCTTTGGTGCCGGAACCGGTAATCCATACTTTACTACTGATACCGCAGCTTCTTTGCGCGCTATCGAAATCAAGGCTGACGTGGTATTGAAAGGTACCCGTGTAGATGGTATCTATACTGCTGATCCGGAAAAAGACAGCACGGCAACCAAGTATGACGAAATAAGCTTCCAGGAAGTATACGACAAAGGATTAAACGTAATGGACATGACGGCCTTTACCCTCTGCCACGAAAATAAATTGCCCATTATTGTATTTGATATGAATAAGCCCGGCAATTTTATGAAGATAGCAGAAGGGGAAAAGATAGGGACGCTCGTTAGGTAAAATATCTAATGAGTAAATGTCTGAAGTAAGCCGGTGTAGGTTACACCATTATACAGATAAAAATCGGTTACTTTTAAGATAAGTTTATAGTTGCTTAGAGAGATAATCATACCGTCCACTCTATCTGTATTGTTGTAATTTATTTTGACTAAAAGGTGAGACCCGGTTAATGTCCAGGTAAGGCCGTTTTTGGTTAGCCCGTTAGGGTCGTTAGTGTCAATGGCTGTGCCATCGGCATAAAATGTCACGTTATAGAGTAAGAGCGTTTTTAGATAGGGGTCATTACTAGCTAAAGTAAGCATAGTGCCGTCAGCTGCTATCAGTGTAGCTCCCGTGGTATTCCAGGTACCTGACTGCACTAATATATCGGCTTGAGTCATCGGTGGTGCGGGAGTATTATCTGAATGCGAGGAGCATGCAGAAATAATTGTCATTAAGGCAAATATGACGATAAGGTTTTTGCAGAAAATAGCACTTTTCGCTTTCATTGTTATACTGGTATGATGCTCTCCTTCTTCAAATTACGTTGATTTTTGACTAAACGTTGCTTAAAGAAACCCATTAATGTTAAGCGCTCGTTCTAAAATAGTCTAATTTCGCTACGAGTATTTTAGATGAGGTAAAATGATACTTTTTATTATTTTTGACTGCAAATTTTAAAAGCGATGAGCGAACTCATTAAAAAACAAATTTCTGAAGCAAAAGCTTTGATGGATAGAGCCATAGAGCATTGCGACGGTGAATTACAAAAAATCCGTGCCGGCAAAGCGAGCCCAAGCATGCTGGATGATATATTGGTTGAATATTATGGCACCCCAACACCTTTAAACCAGGTGGGCAGCGTGAATACCCCTGACGCCCGTACCATTGTGGTGCAGCCATGGGAAAAATCATTATTAGGTGCTATTGAAAAGGCTATCATGGAGGCCAATCTGGGCGTTAACCCTCAGAACGACGGTGTGATTATCCGTATTAACGTTCCGCCTTTGACCGAAGAGCGTCGCCGGGATTTGGTAAAAAAAGCAAAATCTGAGGCTGAAAATGGCAAGATCGCTATTCGTAACATCCGTAAGGACGCGAATGAAAAGATTAGAAAACTCAAATCGGATGGTGTTTCTGAAGACGAAATGAAAACAGGAGAGGCTGAAATTCAGAAGCTAACCGATATTCACATCGGAAAGGTTGACGTTCTGTCGGAAGCCAAAGAAAAAGATATCATGACAGTATAAAGACCAGCGTATTGTCAAATTAAAGGGAGTGAGCTATTTATAGCCGTTCCCTTTTTTTATTTTTACACAAGTCATGAACGTACTCTTATCGTATCTCCAAAAACATAAATGGGTGGTTGTTATTGCCTTATTGCTGGCGGCAACCAATATCGGTTTCTCCTTGCTTGATCCGTACATTACAGGTAGGATTGTCGACAAGGTGATTGAACAGCGTAACATCCTTCAATACAATGAATATATCGGTACCGTGCTTAAACTGGTGGGAATGGCCATTGGTGTAGCCATGGTATCGCGTATAGCAAAAAATTTCCAGGATTATTACACCAATATCATTACGCAAAAAGTGGGCGCTGCGATGTATGCCGATGGGCTGAAACATTCGTTAGAGCTTCCTTACCAGGTTTTTGAAGACCAGCGCAGCGGTGAAACATTAGGCATCCTTCAAAAGGTACGACTGGATTGCGAAAAGTTTGTGACCTCGTTTATAGGGATATTGTTCGTTAGCTTGGTGGGTATGGTGTTCGTTATCATTTACTCGGTATCTGTAAGTTATAAAGTAACGCTGGTTTATTTCGCTGCCATCCCGGTAATTGCATTGGTAAGTGCATTAATGAGCAGGAAGATCAAGAAAATACAAAAGACGATCGTATCTGAAACTACCGCGCTGGCAGGTTCAACCACTGAATCATTGCGCAATATCGAACTGGTAAAAAGCCTTGGCCTTGCCAAACAGGAGATTGAGCGTTTAAATAAAACCACTTATAAAATACTCGATCTGGAATTGCGCAAGGTAAAATATGTACGTAGCATGAGCTTTGTGCAAGGCACTACGGTGAACTTTGTGCGCAGCGTGATGGTGGTTGTTTTACTTATCCTTATTTTCCATTCAACCATTTCACCGGGGCAATATTTCAGCTTTTTATTCTATTCTTTTTTCCTGTTTAACCCTTTACAGGAATTGGGTAATGTGATCCTTTCATGGCGTGAGGCGGAGGTGTCTTTAGGTAATTTCAAACGCATTTTGAGTATCCCAATAGATGCTAAGCCTGAAAAACCTGTATTGCTGGAGAGTGTACAAAAGCTGAGCTTTAATAATGTAAGTTTCAGGCACCTTACCGCAAACAGAAACGCTCTGAACAATATCAGCTTTGAAACCAGCGTAGGTGAGACCATCGCCTTTGTTGGCCCATCTGGCTCTGGAAAAACAACATTGGTTAAATTATTGGTGGGGTTATATCAGCCATTGGAAGGCGATATTTTATACAATGATATACCAAGCAAGGAGATTGACCTCGATGAACTTCGCGAGAAGGTGGGGTTTGTAACGCAGGATACGCAGCTTTTCTCAGGTACTATACGCGAGAACCTGTTATTCGTTCGGCCAAACGCGACTGATGAAGAATGTATGGAAGCCTTGCAGAGGGCAGCTTGTCAAACCTTACTGTCACGTGCGCCGCAGGGTTTAAGCACCGTAATTGGTGAAGGTGGAGTGAAAGTGTCCGGTGGAGAAAAGCAGCGTTTGTCTATAGCCCGTGCATTGCTGCGTAGGCCTGATTTGTTGGTGTTTGATGAAGCCACTTCATCGCTCGATTCCATTACCGAAGAAGAAATTACGGAAACTATAAGGGATGTATCCGTGTTAAAAGATCATGTAACTATTTTGATCGCTCACCGTTTATCTACTATCATGCACGCCGATACAATTTATGTTCTTGAAAAAGGGCATATCGTTGAATCTGGCAGACATGAGGAGCTTTTACTTCAAAAAGGTCTGTATTATGCGATGTGGCGTCAGCAGATCGGTGAGAAAGTAACAGCTGATTATTGATTTAAACATTTCGGCCATGTATCTGATCACATCTACCATCGGGGGCACCTTCGGTTTAATATTCATGTTTATCTGGGTTTTGCTGGGCATTTTTGCCTTCTTCAACATACTCGGGAATAAGAATATTAATAATGGGGCCAAACTGCTGTGGATCATAATCATTGCAGTGGTGCCCATCCTTGGTTCAATGACCTATTTGTTTCTAAGAAGTTTAAAGACACTTTAAGCAGTAGCGGGTTTTTCTTCCGCCACTTCAGCTGTATGGATATCACTCACTTTAAGCGGCAAAAGGTTTTTCGTTTTAAAATAAGTGATGGTGACAATCAATAGTGTCATGCTGCCACCGAATAGTACAGCAGGGATTGTACCCAGTAGTTTTGCTGCTATACCTGATTCAAAATCGCCAATCTCGTTAGATGACCCTATAAACATGGAATTTACGGCCGATACCCGCCCCCGCATATGATCAGGTGTCAGTAGTTGCATTAGTGTTCCGCGGATGATAACGCTTACGCTGTCAAATGCTCCTTGTCCGAATAAAAATAACAACGACAGGTAAAAGGTCTTGGATAATCCAAAGCCAATAATACAAACTCCAAATCCCGTTACGGCAATAAGCAGGTTTCGCCAGGGGTTGCCCATAGGCGAAAAACGCACCATCGTGATCATGGTCAAAGCTGCACCAAGGGATGAAGCCATACGCATCACCCCCAATCCCTGCGAGCCCACATGTAATATATCCAAAGCGAACACTGGTAACAAGGCTACTACGCCACCAAAGAAAACGGAGAACAGGTCAAGGCTCATAGCGCCGACCATCATCTTATTTTTAAACACAAAGTTGATCCCTTCCCGCAAGCTTACCCATATATTTTCTTTCGGAACGAATACCGGTGGATATTCTCTAAGGCGGTAGATCAATATCAAAGTGATCGCCAGAAAGAGCAGGATTACTACAAAATTGCCTGTAATACCACCGGAAAATGCATAGATAAAACCGCCCGCAAATGGTCCAAGGATAGAGGCCACCTGCCAGCTGGAACTGCTCCATGTGCTGGCGTTGGGATAGACTTCACGCGGTATGCTATGCGCGTAAACGGTAAATGTGGCCGGCCCGTAAAAGGCTCGCGCAACACCGTTGCAGAATATCATCGCATACAGTATGGGTACTATCCAACCGATATGAATATAACCACTCATACTTTTGAGCGTTGCCAGGAACATGACCAGCGAAGAAATGAATACTCCGGTCAAAATAAGCAGAAGCATCTTTCGCTTTTCATATTTATCGGCAATATAACCGCCATAAAGCGCAATGCCAACAGCCGGAATAGCCTCGCTTAAACCAATTAGCGCAATGGCTACCTTACTGTGCGTAAGTTCGTAAATGTAGAAACCAAGTACGGTGGTTTGCATCTGGTAAGCGAACGTGAAAAAGAAACGCATACCCAGATAGGACCGAAAATCCTTATACCGCAATGCTGCGAAAGAATCTTTTTTGGGCTGACTCTGATCTTCGTCGGACACTATTGCTGTTTATAGATTAATGCTCCGCAATTTACAATTAAGCGTTAAAAATTCTAATTGCAGCTTTATATTATTATGTAATAACGCAAAGACGCGATGCATGCGTCTTTGCAAATGTTTTTTAATTGAATCCGTGCTGATCGATCAGGTAAATCAATGAAGCCATTGAAGCTGATCCTAATTCCAGTTCGCGTTTGTTAACATTTTCAAATACATCGTTGGGGGTATGATGCACATCAAAATAGCGTTGCGAATCGGGATCGAAACCTATTAAAACCACACCAGGCGTTTTTTCTTTTAGCGGACCGATATCACTTCCTCCACCACCACCAACAAACCTGCTTGATCCATAAGGCTCAAAAAGCTGCTTCCATGGCGCAAGATTTTTAAATTGATTAGGATTAAGCCCGGAAAATCCAAAACCACGTGGCGTAAATCCACCTAAGTCTGACTCGATAGCTGCAATATGTTCTTCCTTGTTTTGGGCGGCTAATTCGGCATATTTTATACCGCCTTTGTCACCATTCTCTTCGTTCATGAAAAATACCACCCGGACGGTATTTTTTGGCTGATAACCTAGTGCTTTTAAAATACGAACCGCTTCTAGCGAGCCCATAACACCGGTACCATCGTCGTGTGCACCCTCCGCTAAATCCCATGAATCCAGGTGGCCGCCAACAGTAATGTACTTATTGGGATCTTCTGAGCCCCTTAATTCGCCTATAACATTATAGGATAAGGTATCAGGCTTCAACTCGCAATTTTGTTTGAAGTAGAATTTGATTTGTGGTAGTTTCCTTTGCTTTAATAGGTTGCTTAGCTGATTAGCTCCTTTAGTAGATATGGCGGCGGCCGGAATATTCAGACCGTCTGGTATATAACGAGTCGCGCCGGTATGCGGGTAGTCGTCCAAACTTTCTGTCAATGATCGAACAATCACCCCAACAGCCCCATATTTGGCAGCAGCTGCAGGACCTGCAAAGCGCTGATCGCCGGCTGAACCGTAAGCACGTATTGTCTCAATAAACCGTGGGTCAAATGGCCGGTTAAAGAATACGATTTTGCCTTTTATAACCTTTTCACCTAGGGTATCCAGCTCCTTCAGGCTGTGTACTTCGATTACATTCGCGGTGATACCTTCTTTGGGGGTAGCGACAGACATACCCAATCCTGCAATAGGTACCGATATCTTATCATCACCATTAATGATCATCCCTACTTCTTTTGCCCCACGCACCCAATGTGGCACCATTACCTCCTGCAGGAAAACATGATCAAAGCCATAGCTTTCCATCAGTTTTTTACTCCATTCTACCGCTTTTTGAGCAT
>JAFAKI010000195.1 GCA_019235595.1 Mucilaginibacter sp.
TTGCGGCTGGTGATACCGATATACCAATCGTGCCAGCCATGGTAACCGCAGCAAAATACTTTTTCGCGACCTGTAAACGCACGTGCTACACGGATTGCTGCTGAACAAACGTCAGCGCCTGTTTTTGAAATTTTTACAGCTTCAGCATTTGGAATAACTTGCTGTAGTAATTCTGATACCTCTACTTCAAGTGGATGCATCAAGGAGAAGGTGATGCCATCTTCCAGTTGTTTTTTGATCGCTTCATCTACTGCCGGGTAAGCATAACCCAAAGAGATTGGGCCGATTGCAGCGTTGAAGTCTATGTACTCGTTGCCATCCACATCCCACACGTGAGAACCCTTGCCGCGTTGTATATACTTTGGAGCAACACCTTTAGTAAACTGTCCTGGTCCCTTTGCTAAAGTTTGCGTAACTGGTTTCTGTACTTTCAGCGCTCTCTCATACAATTCATCCGATTTGATGATCACCGGATAATCCTCATTAAACTTTACAGTGTTTGGCATATCGTTATTCTTTTGTTATTCTGAAAACTGTGGCACAGCAATGGTTTGCTGAACCGCGTTGGTAGTATATCCTAATATTTTTTCGGCAATTTGTTTGCCGGTAAAGCCTTCGTGCTGCAATACATTTGGCAGTAATGATGGCTTGAACCATTTCTCATTCAATGCGAAAGGTAACACTTTTGCCGCAGTTTGATGTTTTAATAGCGTTTCAGCAACTATGCTATATAGTCCGCCGGTTAGGAAGTGGTCTTCTACCGTAACTAACAGTTTGCTGCTGGTTGCTTCTAATATAGCCTGCTCGTCAACAGGTTTTAAACTGCGCATATTGATCAGTCCGACTGATAAACCTTCGTTCTTCAATATTTCAACTGCAGCTAAGGTTTGGGCGAAAAGCAAACCGTAAGTCAATATCGTTACATCTGTTCCTTCCGCAATTACTTCAGCCTTGCCTAACTCAAAAGGCGCATGCTCATAACCCGATTTTTGGGTGTTGATACGCACATATGAAGGAGCGGGGTAATTCCAGATATCAGGCAGCATTTTTATCAGGTCGTCCTCATCAGCTGGTGCAAAAACCGTCATGTTAGGTATGCCACGCATCAGGGCAATATCTTCAATAGCCTGGTGAGTAGGACCGTTGCCGTCCGATAAAAATCCCGGAATAAAACTGCTTAATTTAACAGGCAGATTTGGTATACCTGCATCCGTGCGTACAAATTCAAAAGCACGCATAGTAAGGAATGATGCCAATGCGTGCACCACCGGAATGCGTCCGCGCAGCGCTAAACCTGCAGCTGCGCCAATCATGGTTTGTTCGGTGATACCGGTATCTATAAAACGGTTGCCTAAATGAGCGTATATATTACGTACCAGGGCGCGGTTCTCGGCCGTCATCACTATAAAGCGCTCATCTGCTGTGGCTTGCCTGGTTAAAAGTTCTTCGTAGGTCATATTATCGTACTACTAAAGTTTCTGATGTTAATTGTGATAAATGTTCACCGTGCAATTCCCTTAAAAGGCTTTCGATCTCTGGTGCGGTGAAATTACAGAACCACCTGTCGGCGCGACGCTCAATGCTTGGTAGACCTTTGCCTCGCACGGTATCAGCAATCACTACATTTACCTTACCTGTTTCAAAAGGATAAGCTGAAAATGCATTATGTAGCGCATCAAAGTCATGTCCGTCAATGCGTTTTACAGCGCCACCAAAAGCAGTGAATTTATCATGTAATGGTTCAAGCGGGATCAATTCCTCAGTAGGCATATTGGCCTGGAACTGGTTGCGGTCGACCACAAAAATTAAATTGTCCAATTTATAGGCATTGGCCACTAACATAGCTTCCCAGCAGGTGCCTTCGTTTAGCTCCCCATCGCCCAGTATACAGACCACGCGGTTTTTGCCGCCGCGTATCTTTATATCCATGGCAACACCTATGGCCACTGAAGGTAGGTGACCTAACGAGCCCGAATGAAATTCGATCCCCGGAATTTTAGTGTTTGGGTGCCAATATATATGATCGTCGATAGATAAATGGTTTTTAAGGCGGTCTTTTTCCATCAGGCCCAGCTCTACAAATGTCCCATACAATGCAGGAACGTCGTGACCTTTTGAAAGGAAAAGATAATCGCGATCGGGGTCATCCAGGTTATGGTTGTCAATATTCAGCCATTCCGAATAAAGGTATAAGATCAGGTCGGCAGCAGAAAGCGAAGCCCCAACAAAACAGCCGCCATCAGTAGCCATTTTTACGATATGCTCGCGTACTTTCAGTGCGGTTTGTTGTAGTTTTTGTCTATCTATGGTGGGTTTGTCGGTCATTTTAACTTGCTATAGTTTTAGTTTGATCGGGGGTAATGGTTTTCAATTCACCGAGGTGGTTGCGGTACCAGTTTACTCCCGAATATTCACTGTTGATCTGGTAAATGTCGGGTCTTTTTTCGAGAAGCACCAAAATATCTTCGCAGGAAAAATTTGGTTTGGATGGATATAACTCTTCGAAAACGGTCTTTATAAACTCATAATCAGCCTGATAGTCTATGGTAAAACGGTGTGACATGGAAAAGTCATTTCCCGTGCTCCAGGCTACGTTTGCAATCCTGAATTTGTCCGGATTTTCCCAGATGTAAGGTGTGGTATGTTCCAGTTCGAGTTGGCGGGTGGCTTCTTTCCATGTTTTTTCGATGCAGGCCATGGTCATTATCTCCACGTCATTCCCGTCAGGAAAAGTAGCAGGGTGTAAATTGCTCACAAATTCGAATTGTCCCTGATGTTCAAAATAGAAATCTAGCACCTGATCAATAATTTGTGGATCAATCAGGGGGCAATCAGAAGGAATTTTTAATACGATATCGGCATTATATTGCTTAGCAACTTGATAATGCCTGTCGAGCAGGTTATTCAGGCTGCCGCGAAAACAGGGTATGTCAATTTTTGACGATTCCTGCTCGATAATATCATCCCCTGCTTCTTCTGATGTGGCAATTACAATTTGCGCCTCGTGACGAATCATTTTCAGGCGTTCGATCATCCGGAAGAGCAGGCTTTCGCCTAAGATGGGAAGCATTACCTTACCGGGTAAACGGCTCGACGACATCCTGGCCTGTACAACTATTACTATCTTATCTGCCATTTCATGTTTTGGCGATCAGGCATACACCTCTTCGTCCCGGGTAATTTTTTCTGGTTTATAAGTGAATTGTTTCAGGAAATCTTTTCCCTTTCCTTCAAATTCAACGTATGCGCGGCAAATCTTTGCGATGTTTTTAGCCGAGGTGCCGTTGTTCTGAATAGGCATGCGGCTTTTCAGTTCGTCCATATCAAAATAAGAATGAACCTTTTTGCCCAAAGCAAGTCCGGTGTATACCACGGTAGAATATTGGGTGATCAACTCAGTGCAATTGGCTATCATTTCATCCGTATTTCCGCTCTGGTAAATTAAAGTATCGAGTGGCGTATATTTCTTAATCTCAGCCTCGGCGCGATCGAATTTTTCGTTGGGATGTAATTTGAACAGTAACTGACGGCCATTGGCTATCTTTACTGTTTGCCTGATAAATGCTTCCCTGTCTTCGTGGCGATAAGTTTCGCGCATATCGGTTGTCGCCACCATTACATAATCGCGATAGGGAAAGCTGTTTTTCAGGAATTTAACACAGTTATCATAATTGGGTATTCCTGTCACAAATAGTTTATCGCGATCAGTGCCGCCTTCAGTAAAGTAATCTTTGTACCCTTCAGAAGCCGCGCAATAAATATCAAATTGATTAGTTGAACCATTTAGCGCTGTATTCCCGGCGAAATATGCGGGTAAACCGAGCTTCTTGACCGCTTTACTGCTGAATGAATGTTTATCGATCATCCCTTCCTGCACCCAAATGGTCTTGTATTTTCTTAAACTGCTCGCAACAATCAGGTCGGAGCAGTACACTACAAGGTCGTATTGATTTTTTTTAGCGCCATAATCTACGTTCAATTGATTTTTTTTAAGATAATCTTCTGAACGCGCTTTAAACTGGCCCCCAAGGATGGTGTTATTTCCTAAACCAGTTAACTTCTGTGCCGACTTTAAAATTTTGGAATCGGTAAATATCTGGCTAAACCAACAATCGTACTCCGGCAGTTGCTCAGATATCTGATGCATCTGTGTAGTTTGATTAATAGAGCCTGTGATAAATAGTATTTTTTTCCTCATGAACCGTCCTCTTGCCCAATGTTAGGTTCTTATGAAGCCAAATTTACATATGACTTTCTACTTCAATAAATAATTAGTTAAAGTTAATCAATTCTTAACATATTATTAACTAGCATAGGGTTGGCCAAATTTATTAAAATAATATTTATTGTTAATCCTGGTTATGTCCGTATTAATAATAAAATGACATTCGGCTTATGAACAGAATCAAAGCCCTGCGCTTTTAAAATGCCTTTTTTGATAATAAGAACACTGTTTTTATAAAATGAAAGCTGAAAACAGATTGATGTTTTTGTGTAGCTAATTGATTATATGATAATGATTTATATATTATTTGTTTCGTTATGGGTTTTGGGTTATTACCTGATTCGCTTTTGTTTTAATGGCTGCAGTGGGAGCTTGTGAGGCAATTTTTAAACTACTAAAAGCCGATTGCGTGTTAAATTTCTATAAAGTGCGGGAATAAATATAGGGGTTGAATGAAAATTGCCGTACTTTATTCGAAATTTTCGAACTATGAAACTCCAGAGCGAACTACTTTCCCATTTAGGATGGTCGGATAATATTATCAATAAAGAAGCTAAGGTAAGACTAGCGCA
>JAFAKI010000246.1 GCA_019235595.1 Mucilaginibacter sp.
ATTAAGTACGCCTAATATCAGGTTCTTCAGATGCGCATCGTTCTTGATCAAAGGCAGATAGGGCCAAACCTGCGCAGATGAATCGCGCAGCCACATAGCGTCAATATCTCCGGTAATCACGAAGGTATCGGGTTTGCCATCCTTATCATTGAACTTTACCGTAGTATCCAATGTGTTCGGGTAGCAATTTTCAAAAAGCCAGGCTATTTCAGGGTCAGCTATAGTGGCTTTCACCTTAGCAATTTTATCCTCGACTGCAGTACTACTAAAGCGGCGTAAATTGGCGCTTATCCGTTTGCTTGGATATTGATCCAAAGGCTTAAACCAATCGGGCTTTAAACCCATTCCAATTCCGGCAGTAGTGATGCCATTTATCTTGATAAAATCGCGGCGTGTTAGCATAGTCAGGTTTATTGATAAGCCGTAAAAATAGAAAAGCCTTTCGTATAAACCGAAAGGCTTTCAAAAATGTTTGAGCCCATTTTAAAGTCTCCCTCCTGGGGAGATTTGGAGGGTCTAGGCAACGGCCATTTTCTTTTCTTTATAATAACCGTTCTTCAATTTTTCAGCTACTTCACTAAAGGCATCCAATGTCCGGTTTACGTCATCCAGTGTATGCATTGCTGTTGGGATCAACCTTAATTCTATTAATCCTTTTGGTATTACCGGATAAACTACGATGGAACAGAATATGCCATAGTTCTCGCGCAGGTCCATAGTAAGACTGGTAGCCTCGTTCAGTTCACCTTTCAGGAAAACCGGCGTTACCATAGTCTCCGTAATGCCGATATCAAAACCATGCTCCACCAAACCATTTTGTAGTGCCTTGGCAATCTTCCACAGCTTTTCTCTCAACTCTGGTTTTGATTTTAACAGTTCAAAACGTTTTTTCAGCCCTAAAACCATCGGCATGGGTAATGCCTTGGCAAAGGTTTGTGAGCGCATATTATAACGCAGGTAGCTGATAATTTCTTTATTCGATGCAACAAATGCACCGATACCTGCCATTGATTTGGCGAACGTACCAAAGTATACGTCTACTCCATCAACACAATCCTGTGCCTCGTGCGTACCTGCACCAGTTTTACCCATAGTACCAAAGCCATGCGCATCATCTACCAACAGGCGGAATTTATATTTATCTTTTAGCTTGATGATCTCTTTCAACTTGCCCTGCGCACCTGACATTCCGAAAACGCCTTCGGTGATTACCAGGATACCGCCGCCCGTTTGCTCAGCCAATCTGGTAGCACGCTCTAACTGCTTTTCACAGCTTTCTACATCATTATGCTGATATACAAAGCGCTTACCCATGTGCAGGCGAACACCGTCGATGATACAAGCATGTGATTCAGCATCGTATACAATTACGTCGTTACGGTCAACCAAAGCATCAATAATAGATACCATGCCCTGGTAGCCATAGTTTAATAAAAACGCAGCTTCTTTACCTACAAATTTAGCCAGGTCATTTTCCAGTTCTTCGTGGTGTTTTGAGTTGCCAGACATCATACGGGCACCCATAGGGTACGCCATACCGAAGTCGGCAGCGGCCTGTGCATCCGCTTCGCGAACTTCAGGGTGATTAGCCAGACCTAAATAATTATTAAGGCTCCAAACCAAATGCTCTTTCCCGTTGAACATCATATGAGGGGCAATTTCGCCTTCTAAACGCGGAAATGAGAAATACCCATGCGACCATTCCTGATGTTGCCCTATCGGCCCACCCATGGTTTTCGAAATCTTTTCAAATAAATCCAATTGCTGCTTTTTATTAATAAAACACAAATATAGGCGTTAAACGCCCTTTAACCAAAGCTTATAACTTTTTATAATAGCCTATAAACTTAGATGTGAGATATGAGATTTGAGATATGAGAATTTAGTAAACGAAGAAAAGCCTTAAAATTAAGGCTTTTCATTTAATTATAATTTATACTGAAGGTTGAATCTCATATCTCATATCTCATATCTCATATCTAATCTACATTGTCATGCAGAAAAGAATTATTGTTCCTTATCTCCGTCTTCCCTTCAT